>JBEBHC010000406.1:0-1235 GCA_040081185.1 Devosia sp.
GGGTGGGGTGGCCAGCGCCAGCGGCAGGGCCGGCGGCAGCGTCGTGATACCGAGGCCGGCGGCGACCCGCTCGGCCAGCACCGCATCGACGTTGCGGAGTCCGGCCACCATGCGCTCGCGCACCGCGGGTGTCTGCACGCGCGAGAGTTCGAAGGTGAACGCGTCCACGATGTGCTGCACTTCGACCGGGGTCTGGCTGTGCAGGAAGAGGCGGGCCTGCGCGTAGTGTTCGGCAAACTTCTCGGGCGCGCCTCGCAGCTTGCTGTCAGACACCGCCCGCGGTTCAGGGAACGACACGAACCCGGCGCTGCCGGCCTGGAACGGGCAGCCGCCGCCCAGGGAATTCGGTTCGTAGGCGACACGTCCACGGTGCAGCGCCTGCCGGTGCATGCCGTCGCGCTGGTTGTTGTGCACCGGCGCAACCGGCGCGTTGATCGGGATCTCGTGGAAGTTCGGGCCGCCCAGGCGCGAGATCTGCGTGTCCACATACGAGTGGATGCGGCCGGCCAGCAGCGGGTCGTTCGAAAAATCGATGCCCGGCACGACGTGCGCCGTGCAGAAGGCGACCTGCTCGGTTTCCGCGAAGAAGTTGTCGGGATTGCGCGTCAGCGTCATCTTGCCGACCCGCCGCACCGGCACGAGCTCCTCGGGGATGAGCTTCGTGGCGTCGAGCACGTCGAAGCTGAAGGATTCGGCCTGTGCCTCGGTGAAGACCTGGACGCCGAGCTCGTACTCGGGGAAGACGCCCGCTTCGATCGACTCCCACAGGTCGCGGCGGTGGAAATCCGGATCGGCGCCAGAGATCTTGACCGCTTCGTCCCACACGAGCGAGTGGGTGCCGGCCATCGGCTCCCAATGGAACTTGACGAAATGGGAGACGCCCTCGGCGTTCACGAGGCGGAACGTATGCACGCCGAAGCCCTGCATCGTGCGGTAGCTGCGCGGGATCGCCCGATCGGACATCGCCCACATCAGCATGTGGGTGATCTCGGGCATGAGCGACGCGAAGTCCCAGAAGGTGTCGTGCGCGCTGCCGGCCTGCGGCATGCCGTGATGCGGCTCGGGTTTGGCGGCGTGCACGAGATCCGGGAACTTCATGGCGTCCTGGATGAAGAACACCGGGATGTTGTTGCCCACCAGGTCCCAGTTGCCCTCGTCGGTGTAGAACTTCACCGCGAAGCCGCGGATGTCGCGCGCCGTATCGGCCGAGCCGCGTTCGCCGGCGACAGTGGAGA
>JBEBHC010000058.1:0-17926 GCA_040081185.1 Devosia sp.
GCATCCCCGCCACAGGCTCAATCTCTACGCGCCGCGCCGGCACAGCGGAAAGCTGCCGCTGCTGATGTTCGTCTATGGCGGCGGGTGGGAGGCGGGATCGCGCGCCGAGTATGATTTCGCGGGACGTGCCTTCGCCGGGCTCGGTTATCTCACGGCGGTGGTCGACTACCGGCTGGTTCCGGAGGTTGTGTTTCCGTCCTTCGTCGAGGACGTGGGCGCGGCGGCAGAGTGGTTCATCGGTCACGCAGGCGAGTACGACGGCGATGCCGCCGGCCTGACTTTGGCTGGCCATTCGGCTGGGGCCTACAACGCGATGATGGTGGCGCTGCAGCCCGAGCGGTTCGGCGCTCCGTCGCTTGCCGGGCGGGTCAAGGCGATGGTCGGACTGTCGGGCCCTTACGATTTCTATCCGTTCGATGTGAAACAGAGCATCGACGCCTTCAGCGCCTATCCCGACCCGCTGCGCACGCAGCCGATCAACGCGGTCACGGCAGCCGCGCCGCCAATGCTGCTGGTCCACGGCACGGCGGACACGACCGTCGGCGACTATCACACCGTCCGCATGTCGGCGAAGCTGCGGACGCTCGGCGTGCCTGTGGCGGAGCGCCACTATGCAAAGCTCGTCCATCCTTCGACGCTGCTCGGCCTCATGCTGCCGCTGCGCCACGCGCTGCCGGTGTGGAAGGACGTGAAGACGTATCTCAGCGCGTCAGCTTCACGATAGGTCGCGCGAACGCCCGACTATCGGGTTGGTTGCTTGGGGCGACAAAAACATAGTTTGCATAAAGCGCGGTTCGTGATCACGCTTCCGCAAACTCTTTCCCATCGACCCCGTAGCTCCGCCATGCCTCTGATGGAGTAGGATCGATGACAGAATTTGCATTGAGCCGCCGCCTCGTCCTCAAGTGGACCGGCGCCGGAGCCACCGTGATGGTGGCAGGCAGCCTCCTGCCCAATTTCGGTATCACCGCCGCGCTCGCGACCGATCTCGGTTCGGGCGATGTCGGCGTTCTCAACTACGCGTATGCCCTCGAGCAACTTGAAGCCGCGTTCTATACGCAGGCGGTCAAGACGCCGTTCGAGGGTATCGGTCCGGCCGAAGCCCGCGCGCTCAAGGACATCCGCGACCACGAGGTCGCGCATCGCGACTTCCTCAAGAAGGCGCTGGGCAAGAAAGCCATCCCGTCGCTGGAAGTCGATTTCTCGGCGGTCAACTTCGCCTCCCGCAAGAGCGTGCTGGGCACGGCCGACGTGTTCGAGAACCTTGGCGTCGCCGCCTATAACGGCGCCGGCAAGCTGATCGAAAACGTGGATTATCTCGCAGCCGCCGGTTCGATCGTTTCGGTCGAGGCGCGCCACTGCTCCACCATCGCACTGATGATCGGCGGCCCGGGCCGCAATGCGGTTGGCGGCAAGCATGTCGACGCCAAGGGCCTCGACGGTGCGTTCGAGCCCGCCAAGGTACTCGCTGCCGCGGGTCCGTTCATCACCACGCCGTTCACGGCGAATTCGCTCACCTGAGGAGAGAAACCATGACACAGGACAATTTCATCCTCGACGGCATCGAGCCGGAAGTCGGTGAACGCATCGATGCTGGCCGCCGCGCGCTGTTTGCCCGTTACGCCATGCCGGCCGCCGCCATTGCCAGCGCTCCGCTGGTGCTCGCCGCGGCCTCCAGCCAGGCGTTCGGCGCCGGGTTGCCGCAGCAGGTGGTCGACGTGCTGAACTTCGCCCTCACGCTCGAATATCTCGAGGCGGCGTTCTACAAGCAGGGTAATGCCAGCGGCATCATCCCGTCGAAGTACCGCGCTTTGTTCCGCACCATCGGCGCACACGAGACTGCTCACGTGAAGCTGCTCAAGGGCGCACTCGGTTCGGCAGCGGTGAAGGCCCCGGCAGTCGATTTCACGGCCGGCGGCAAGTATGCCGACGTGTTCGAGAACTTCGAGACCTTCGCCACGCTCTCGGCCACCTTCGAGGATCTCGGCGTGGCGGCCTACAAGGGGCAGGCGGGCAATCTGCTCGGTACACCGGTGCTGACCACGGCCCTCCAGATCCACTCGGTGGAAGCGCGGCACGCGGCTGCAGTTCGCCCGATCATCGGCAAGAAAGGCTACGACGGCGCATTCGACAAGCCGCTCAGCAAGAAAGCCGTACTTGCCGCCGCGACACCGTTCCTCGCCTAGGCCACGACAAGAAGCAGACTCTCCCACCCGCCGGCCGCCGCCCCTCCAGGGTGGCGGCCTTATCATTGCGACGCAATAGATTGGGTCCGGAAGTCTCGGTTCAGAGGCTGGCGGCCGGTTGAGAAACGACTTTGCCGACGAAATGTCCGGCTGCGAGGCGGGGGTGGGCCGGAAAATGGGCCGTCGCCTTAACCGCGTTGCGACCCCGCATGCCCCTCATGCGGCGAAAGTGCTTGAGAATCCGGGGTTTTCACCCTATGTGAGCCGCCAATTCTCCCCTCACTTCGCAGGCGGCCCCCAATGGCGTTGCGCAACATCGCAATCATCGCCCATGTCGACCATGGCAAAACCACCCTTATCGACGTGCTGCTCAAGCAGTCCGGCTCGTTCCGCGAGAACCAGCGCGTCGAAGAGCGCGCCATGGATTCCAACGATCTCGAGCGTGAGCGCGGCATCACCATTCTCGCCAAGGTGACCTCGCTGGTCTGGAAGGACACGCGCATCAACATTGTCGACACGCCCGGCCACGCCGATTTCGGCGGCGAGGTGGAGCGCATCCTGTCGATGGTCGACGGCGTGGTTATCCTCGTGGATGCCGCCGAAGGCCCGATGCCGCAGACCAAGTTCGTCCTGTCCAAGGCGCTGGCGCAGGGGCTCCGCCCGATCGTTGCGATCAACAAGATCGACCGTCCCGACGAGCGCCATCTCGAAGTGCTCGAGGAAATCTTTGACCTGTTCATCGCGCTCGAGGCGACGCCCGAGCAGCTCGATTTCCCGGTACTCTACGGTTCGGCCAAGCAGGGCTGGATGAGCGAGAAGCCGGAAGGTCCGAAAGAGACCCTCGGGCCGCTGCTCGACAAGGTGGTTGCCTATGTTCCCGCGCCCAAGGTGGAGCAGGGCCCGTTCCGCATGCTGGTCACCACCATCGAGCGCAACGCGTTTCTCGGCCGCCTGCTGACGGGCCGGATATTCTCCGGCACGGTCAAGGCCGGCGATGCGATCCATTCGCTGAGCCGCGCCGGCAAGGAAGTCGAAAAGGGCCGCGTGTCGAAGGTTCTCGCGTTCCGCGGTCTCGAGCGCACGCCGGTCGATATGGCCGAGGCGGGCGACATCGTCGCGATTGCCGGACTGGAAGAGACCACCGTCGCCGATACGATCGCCATTCCGTCGGTGAACGAGCCGATTTCGGCCAAGCCGATCGATCCGCCGACGCTGTCGGTCACCTTCCGCATCAATGACGGCCCGCTGGCCGGTCGCGAAGGCGACAAGGTGCAAAGCCGCGTCATCCGCGACCGTCTGCTGCGCGAAGCCGAGGGCAATGTCGCCATCAAGATCACCGAAGGCACGGACAACGATTCGTTCGAAGTCGCCGGCCGCGGCGAACTCCAGCTCGCGGTGCTGATCGAGAACATGCGCCGTGAGGGTTTCGAGCTCACCATCGGTCGCCCGAGGGTGGTGCTGCGCGAGGAAAACGGCGAAAAGCTCGAGCCGATCGAAGAGGTCATCATCGACGTCGACGACGAGCATTCGGGCGTCGTGGTGCAGAAGCTCACCGAGCGCAAAGGCGACCTCGTCGACATGCGCCCGTCGGGCGCCGGGCGTACGCGCCTGCGCTTTTACGTGCCGACCCGCTCGCTCATCGGCTACCAGCCGGAACTGCTCAGCGACACGCGCGGCACGGCGATCTTCAACCGCCTGTTCCACGAGTACCAGCCCTATAAGGGTGCGCTGCCGGGCCGCCGCACGGGCGTGCTGATCTCCAACTCGAACGGCACTTCAGTCGCCTTCGCGCTGTGGAACCTCGAGGACCGCGGGCCGATGATGATCGACTCCGGCGTCGACGTTTACGAAGGTATGATCATCGGCGAACATACGCGCGACAACGATCTCGAAGTGAACCCGGTCAAGGGCAAGCAACTCACCAACATCCGCACGCATTCCAAGGATGAAGCGGTGAAGCTGACGACGCCCAAGAAGCTCACGCTCGAGCAGTCCCTGGGCTACATCGCCGACGACGAATATGTCGAGGTGACGCCCAAGAGCATCCGCCTGCGCAAGATCTGGCTCGACCCGAACGATCGCAAGAAGATGATGCGCGCTGCCAAGGCGACGGCCTAACGCTGCGTCCGTGCCTTCGGCCCGAGTGACGGGCCAAGAAGCATCGGTGCGTGTTCCGCAAGGAAAAGCGCAAAAGCGGCCGTCCAGCTGATGGCGCTCATGGTGAGGATCGCGTGATAGCCTTGCGGGGCCAGGTCGGCCGCGGGCCTCAGTAGCGCGGCGAGCAGCAGGCAGGCGAAGGCCGCAATTGTCAGCGGTGACGCATCGAGCGGTCGTCCGGTGTGGCCCCGCGTGGCGCGGGCCATCACGGCCATCGTCATGCCCCCGATGCCGCCCACCGTGAGCAGGTGGATGGCGGAAGCCTCTGGCAGGAGGCCCAGAGCTGTGGCGGAGACGGCAAGCCAGCCCAGCGGGATAAAAGCGAAGGCGATGTGGAGCATTGCCAAGAGAGGCTCGGCAAGGGCGGCGAGGGATCGCCAGCGCGCCAGCCGAACAGCCTGAGAAAGTGCCGCCAGCGCGGCGAGGCCGGCAGTCCAGGCAGTCGATGGCGCGATTGCCCATGCGGCTGCGGCAAGCAGGACGACGGCAAGCGACAGCCGGTCGAACAGATCGATCGGATGCGGCATTCGGGTCTCGCCGATGCGTGTCAGGTAGTTGCGGGTAAAGCTCGGGATGATGCGTCCGCCGATCAGGCTCATCAAAAGGGCGAAGACGCCGACGGTCGCGCGCAGGACCACAGAATAGTCCCAGCCGCGAAGCGTGGAGAGGTGGAAGGTGAGGTTGGCGGCAGCAAGCAAGACCACGACGCCGACGACGCGCAGGTTCTGCGTATTGCGGCCGACGATCACTTCGCGTGCGACTATGGCCGCGAGGGCCACGGGAAACAACGCGTCGACAGCGGCTGCAAGGGGGTCACTGATGGAGCTCGCAAAGAGCATCGCGGCGCGCCCGGCGAGCCAAACGAGTACGAGGGCCAGCAGTGGCCGCCCGGAGACCGGAAGCCGGCCGGTCCAGTTGGGCACGGCGGTCAGCAGGAAGCCGCAGAGGGCCGCCGCTCCATAGCCGAACAGCATTTCATGGGCGTGCCAGGCGATCGGCCCGGCGGTGCCACCGACTGTCCATTGGCCGGACAGTGCCCCGATCCACAGGATCATGTCCAAGATCGCGAAGGTCGGTGCGAGCAGGAAGAAGGGGCGGAAGCCATAGGACAGGATGGCTGGCCCCGAACGCGCGATGCCGCGCGGCATCGGGGTGCGAGTCCGGCGGGCGGGATGGGACGTGGCGGTCATGTCTCAGGCTCCGGAGGTTGTTGCATCAGCCCGGCGACAAGGTGCCGATCACGCTGACCAGGGCGAGCACGAAGGCACTGAGGGCAATTTCAGCGATCGTGCCGCGGGCCAGTTGCGAAAGGCCGGGGCCGCCGTCGGGGATGGCGGGTACGAAGACATAGCGGTTGATGGTGGCGAGGCAGACCATGATGCCTGCAATGCCGACCTTCAGCAGCAGCAGTTGCTGGTACGGCTGCCCGAGGTCAATCGGCACGCCGCCCATGACGAACCACGTGTTGGTCACTCCGCTGAGCAGGAGCAGCGCCACCGCAAGATGTCCCAGCCCCGAAAAGTGCCGAAGCATGGCATCGCAGTCGGTCGCGTAGCGCGGGTCGCGAAAGAACGGCAGGCTGAGCAGAAGCGGAAACAGCGATCCGAGCCAGAAGGCCGAGCTCAGGAGGTGAATGACCTGGCTCAGGCGGTTGAGAATTCCGTCGAAGCCGCTCGCCATGGCGGCGTGACCCACCAAGCCAAGACCGATCAGCATTGCCGCAGATGCCAGCGAAAGTCCGAGCCAGCCGGATCGTGGCAGCAGCGTGTAGCCGGCGGTGGCCGCGGCAACAATCAGAAGCGGCAGCCAGACGTGGCCGAACGATGTTGCCGAGAGGACCAGTGCAAGGGTGTTCGCGTCGAGAACAGAGGCCCAGCCGTCACCCATGGTGCCGGCAGTGGCGGCCAGCCAGGCGAGCATGGCAAGGGGGAGAAGCAGCGCACTGGCCAATGCCAGCGGGCGGACCCGCGCATCGAGCGCGGCGCGCAGCCCGGCCGGCGCCAGCCATTGCTGGAAGACCGCCGCGCCGAACAATTGCAGCGCGGCGGTATAGGTGGCGAAGCGCGCGGCTTCGAGCAGCAGGTCCAAGTGAGTCCCTACGGAGCAATCGTGAAGCTGTAGCTACCTTGGGACTTATGGCCGTCGTCTGCAACGGCCTTCCAGTCGACGCTAACCGCCCCGGCGGGAAGGGGGACGGGAAGGGGGACGACAAGAATCGTCGCATCGGCGGGGTCGAGCGCGAGGGCGCCCGTTTCAATGATCACCCCGTCGGCACCGGTCAGCGTCACCGAGGTGAAGGCCAGCGCGAGCCCCTCGGAAAAATCAAGCCGCAGTTCGGCGGGCGAGGTTCCGCTGGTGCCGGGAGCCGGCATGGCGGTTTCGAGTTCGGCATGGGCCAAAGCGGGGCCGGCTGCCATGAGGAGTGCGACGAGCGCCGCACTCCCGATCCTGGAAAATGTCATCTGCAGTATCCTTTTTCGAACTTAGTGACCGGAGGCATTCTCGTTCGGCGGGGCGTCGAAGATCTCCGGATTCTTGTCGCCCTCGACGATCAGGTAGCCCGCAAGGCCCTTTTCAGCACGCGACAGCGCGTGATCGACGAGCACGAAGCGGCCCGGCACTTCGAGCTTGAACTCGACGATATTGGCCGAGCCGGGCGGCACGGAAATCGACTGGATGGATTCCATCGGAGGGCTGATGAGCGACCCCATCTGGTATGCGCGGTCGAAGATTTCGCCGATGACGTGAAACGACGAGGTGAAGTTGGGGCCACCCACGCCGAAGAAGATGCGGATGGTTTCGCCGACCTTGGCCTTGAGCGGATAGTGGTCGGTCAGCGCGCCGACATGGCCGTTGAACACGAAGTAGGTAGGCGTCTCGGCAACCAGCTTGTCGTAACTCTGGGTCAGCAGGCCGGGCGTGCCGAAATCCTCTTCGGTGTAGATCTCGCCCTGCACGACATAGAATTCGCGATCGACCTTGCTGAGACCGTCCTCGGGCTCGACGAGGATCAGACCATACATGCCGCTCGAAATGTGCATCGCCACCGGTGGCACGGCGCAGTGGTAGATGTAGAGGCCCGGGTTGAGCGCCTTGAAGGTCACCATCTTTTCTTCGCCGGGATTGGCGCTGGTCGCGCCGGCGCCGCCGCCCGGGCCGGTCGCGGCGTGGAAGTCGACATTGTGCATCATGATGGAATTTTCGTTGTTCTTGAGATGCACTTCGACAGTGTCGCCCACACGGACGCGAACGAAGGGTCCGGGGACCCGGCCGTTGAACGTCCAGAACTGGTAGGTCGTGTTGTCGGCGAGCCGGGCCTCAACTTCGACCGTTTCGAGATCGACGCGCACCGTCTCGGGAGTGCGGCGGGTGATCGGCGGCGGAAGATCGGTGGGGTCGCGCGCGATATCGGTCGTCCCCTCGTAGGTGTTGATGTCGTAGAGCCGACTCGAACCGCCCTGGGTCGGCGTCGTCATTTCCATTTTCATTTCTTCACCGAGGGCGTGGCTGGCAGTGAGCGCGGCCGCGCCAAGCGTCAGGCCCGCCGACCCGAGCAGGATATTGCGGCGCGACAGGAGCGGTGCGTTGCCGCTGTCGTGGTGGGCCTCGTGGTCGGGGGAAACAGTCGCGTCGTGCGTTTTCATGTCAGGTCTCCTTATCTTGCGCACAATTCCATAGGCGCGCGGCAAGGCCGGCCCTTTGACGGAAATCAAAGTGGAGTGGCGGAGTCGACGTTAGGGAAACGGGCAGAGCGGCCGAGCGATCCGGTCCGAGTCCGGACTGCCTCACCGCCCCGAACAGGAGTTTCACAAATGAATATCAAACTGCTTGCCGCGCCATTCGCGCTCATGCTTCTCGCGCAGCCGACGCTGGCCGCGGACTTCACCATCAACATGGTCAACAAGGATGCGACGGGCCGCGTCATGCAGTTCGAGCCGGCCTTCCTGAAGGTGGCTCCCGGCGACACGGTGCATTTCGTCGCCGTCGACAAGGGGCATGATACCGAAAGTCTCGAAGGCGGCATTCCGGAGGGCGCGCAGCCCTGGAAGGCCAAGACCAGCGAAAACCTCGATGTGACCTTCACCGTCGAAGGGCTTTACGCCTTCAAGTGCGCCCCGCATTTCCCGATGGGGATGGTGGGTCTGATCCAGGTGGGCGACACGGCAACCAATCTCGACGCCGTCGCAGCGCTCAAATACGCGGGAAAGTCCAAGGCGCGCATGGCCGAACTGCTCGGCGAGCAGGCTGCTGCCGCGACGCCATAGGATTGCCTGGTGGCCACCAGCAGCGTGCAGCGGCGCTGCGGTGGTTCAACAGGCAACCCGGGCGTGCGGCCAGGATCACGGCCGTGTGTCGTATCCGGTTTTTCGAAGTCCGCGCGAGTGAGCGAGGGAGCGGTGGACTCGATCAGCTCGACTCCAGCCGCGCCACCAGGTGCCCCAGTTCGCTCTGCTTGGAAATGCCGAGCTTGCCGTAGACCAGCTTGAGGGTCGAGCGCGCGGTATTTTCCGTGATGTTGAGGTGGACGGCCGCGTCCCGCACCGGCCGCCCGCGTCCGACCGCCACCGCGAGGCGCGCCTCGGCTGGGGTCAGGCCACGCGCGCGAAGTCCGGCGTCCGCGTGTTGGCCCGCCAGGACCGAACCTGGATCGATCGGGCGCGGATCGCCCCATGTAGCGTTCAACCCGAAGCATTGCAGGCCGAGGGAGATTTTCGTGGGGCGCAGTGCCCGCAGGCCCGGCGGTGCCGCGTCGCTGATCGAAAACTCGACGACATCGGCGGGAGCGAAGGCGCCGACATAGGACATCAGGTGCCGCATGACGCCAGTCTGAGTGTGGTCGAGATAAGCGTCGACACCGGTGATCTCGGTCTGCAGTGGCTCGGTGGGCCGGAGGCCGATTCGTATCCATTCGACATTGTCGCGTGATGCGGTTCCCCAGAGGAGCCCCTCCGACCAGCAGACGCGAATGTCGCCGTCCTCACAGCGCGCGTTGTAGTGCCGTCGAACAGCAGGCGCAGCGTGTGGGCTGACGATGTCGGCAGTGATGAACACCGCCTCACCGGTATCGGGCGAATCGTAATCCTGCACGGCGACACCGCCGAACGCGCGCAGATAGGAAGCATAGGGCCAGCCGGCAACGACCTCATAGGCGCCCAGCACACCGGTGAGAGTCTCGGAGAGGCGCATGCCATCGGGAAGCAGGACGGATGCCGCATCCGGATCGACGCGGAACACGGTCCAAGCCATGTGCCCGGTCAGCTTGGTGAACGGCGGTTGCGGGTCCGCCGCATAGGCAGGATCGCGCAGATGATCCTCGATCCGATCCCAGCGTTTTCGCGGCTTGTCACTCATCAGTACCGCCGAAGGTGCTCGGGAATTGGGCGGGCGCCGCATCGACGCCCAGGACGCCTCCCTGTGCATCGGCGAACGTTCTCTGCAACAGCCGGCGGATCCAGTACCAGATGACGCCCGCGACCAGCCAGGCGAGGCCCAGCATCAGCGCTTGCGGCAGGATGCCGGTCAGCACCCAGAGCAGCACGGCGATGCCCAGTATCGGCGAGAGCCAGTGGCGAAACCAGCGGCGCGAGCGGGAGTGGATGCCGAGCCGGACGATTACCGAGAGATTGACCAGGATGAACCCGGCGATGGCGCCGAAGCTTACAAGGCCAGCCAGCACATCGGCGGCGGGTAGCGCCACCCAGGCGATCAGGGCAAGCAACAAGCCGTAAAAGGCGACGGAGGCAGCGGGTACCTGTCTGCCGGAATCTATGTGAGCGAGAAAGCCGGGCAGCTCGCCGGCCCGTGCCATGGCATAGCCCAACCGCGAGACGCCGGCATTAATCGCCGGGGCGAGGCCGAAGCCATAAGCCAGCGCCACCACAAGCGCCAGCGCCGGACCGAGCCAGGGCAGCCGGGCGGCGACGATGTCCATGCCCGCCGTCGCCGGATCGGCAAGGGTCAGCCCGACCGAGAGGCTCGACAGCAGCCAGCTCACAGAGACGAAGAGCAGCAGCATGACGGCCAGCGTGGCAATCGTGGCGCGCCCGACGAGTCTGCCGGGCTCGCGGCCCGCCACTTCCTCGCTCAGCGTCGAGACGGCATCGAAGCCGAGAAACGCGATGACAGCCAGCGGCGTGGCCGCGACCACGCCCTGGAGCGTCGTCCCCTCGGGCCAGGCCGGCGCCGCCGACAGCTGGCCGCCGAGCAGCAGGGCTCCGACTATAAAGGCAAGGGCGACTGCAACCTGCAGGCCAGCAAGCAGGATATCGACCCAGGCGGCCATCCGTATGCCCATGAGGTTGATACCGAGGCCAAATGCCCCGAACACGCCGATCAGTACGGGGACCGGCACCGCGGGCATCACCGCGTTGAGATAGATTGCGCCATAGAGCAGAACCAGCGCGCCGATCACGACATAGTCGAGCATGATGGCCCAGCCGCCGACAAAGCCGATAAACCGGCCCATTGCGAGCCGGGCAAAGCCGTACACTGAGCCGGCCTGCGGCGCGATTTCGGCCATACTGGCATAGCTCAGTCCGGTGAAGCCGAGGCCGATCGCGCCCAGCACGTAGGGCAGGACCACACTGCCGCCCGAGGCATTGCTGACAAAGCCATAGAGGGTGAAGCCCGCCACCGGCGCAATGCAGATCAGCCCGAACAGCACGAGGTCCCAGAACCCCAGTGCCCGCCGCAGATGCCCTCCGCGTTCAGCCACGACAATCCCTCAATTGCGCCGAAGGAGTATAGGCACCACGACGGATCGTCACAACTACGGTGGCGCCTCCCATCTGGGAGGTGCGCCGCCGGTCCGGCAAGGCTCGACTGCGAGCGGACATTGCTTGAGGAGGTCAGGATGATCCGTCATATTTCTATCGCAGGGTTTGCCTTGTTGCTCGCCGCTTCACCGGCATTGGCGGGAGAGTACAAAGGACCGGCAACCTTCAGCTGGACCTACGCACCTGTCGTGCTCGAAGTGCTCCCGGGCCAATACTCTTCGGCCGGTCAGGCCAAAGGTACGATGGTTCGACCCGACACCGCTCCGCCCGAACTCATCGGCATGGCTGAAATCTGCAACAATATCGACATGCCGGACGGACTGTCGCACGGCACCTGCATGATCTACGACGCGGGCGGCGACCACTACTCCGTCGACTACACGTGCGGAGTGCCGTTGGAGACCCCTCCGGCGGGGGCGATCCTGGCGTGCGAGGGGACGGCCACAATTCTCGGTGGTACCGGCAAGTTCGCAAAGATCAAGGGTTCTGGAACGTTCCTCCAGATCGTTACCGGCGTGCTGCCGGATGGGACCTATGTCGGCTATTCCACCGACAGTCAGGACTTCACGTATTAGGCAAGGTCGATCCGGGCCACCAATTGCGCCAGTTCCGACTGGCGTGAAATGGCCAGCTTCCCGAAGACGGCCTTGAGGGTCGTCCGCGCCGTGCCTTCGGTGATCGACAGGCTTTGCGCGGAGACGCGGGGGGAATTGCCGGCGCCGATCAAAGCGGCAAGCCGGGCCTCGGCGACGGTCAGTCCGAGCAGCTGCAGGGTCCGGCCGATGTCGCCGCGTTGCGGCCGCTCGGCATCGACGATGAGGAACAGCACCGCTGGTTCTGTTGTTGTGTTTCTGCCCAGAGGCAGGGCGTGGACGATCAGCGGCATGGCATCACGCCGCTTGACGGCAACGGGCTCGGATGGGTGGCCGCTGGCCAGCACCCGTTCGATGGCGCCATCGAGTGCGGCGTCGGCTGTACCCGCACGCACGCGATCCCCCTCGAATGACAGGCCGAAGCCCGAAAGCGCTATCGCTGCCTCGTTGGCGCGCAGGAGGCGGCGGCCGGTGGAGACAATCAGCGCGGGCCGGCCCAGACGGGAAAAGAGGTCGATCATCCCCGACTGCACCATGGTTGCGAGGTGCTCATCGGCTGGCGCTTCGAGGGGGACCGGAGGACTGAAGGTGAATGACATTCCCTCGACCAGCAGCGGCCAGAGGACCTCCCTCGGCCGCAGCAACTGCAAGACCGGCGGAGCGTCGGGAAGGATATCGATCGTCACATCAGCAAGGTCGTGCCAGTTGCCGCTGGAGGCGACCGTCCAGCGGTTGTAGCCTCCCCCGTCCGGCCGTTTGCCCAGATAGACATTGACGCCGCTCGTCTCGTCGCCGACGAGACCGGTGCGGCGTGCCGTAACGCGGATAGCGGTCCGGCCCGGAGGGCCCGCCTCGCCAAACTGCGTATCGCCCTCATACCAGAGCCGTCCCCAGCCATCGCGGCTGTCGGCGAAATAGCGGGTGCGGTAGATCATTCCTGCGACGCCCGAACGGAAGTCGCCGAGCTTGTAACAGCCAACGTCCCCGTCAGGGCCGTCATGGCCCTTCACGGAGAGTCCGAAATAGCCGGCGGTATAGGGCGCGATCGCCATGCCACCACCGATTGTGTAGATGGCGATGGTGCCGGTCGCATTGTCGTCGGGCTCGAATTCCGGTGGCAGCAATTGCCGTGCAACGGACGGGTCGAACGCGCAGCGCAGGTAGACGATATTGCCGTCGTGCACGTGGTAGGGGGGCGGTGGAAAGGCCTGGGCCGAGTCAAAGCCCATCTGCCGCGCCGCCTTCTCCATCGCGAGACGCATTGGATTGGGCGTGTCGGAGGGCCTTTGCGCCATGCCTGGACCATAGCGCCGCGGTCGCAGCGCGCAATCCCTGGCAGCTTGCCCCAGAGCGCGTCGCACCCTAGATAGGCTGCACAGCACCGGCGGAGCCCACAATGCGCGTCATTCTCGAAGTCATCCTGATCGTGCTCGACATCTATTCGTGGGTGATGATCGCGATGATCATCGGCAGCTGGCTGATCGCCTTCAACGTGCTCAATACGCGCAACCAGATCGTCGACACGATCTGGCGGACGCTGAATTCGCTCACCGAACCGGTTCTGCGGCCGATACGGCGGCTGTTGCCGCGCATGCAGATCGACCTGTCGCCGATCGTGGTGTTCATCGGCATCTACGCGATCCGGCAGATCATCATCTACTACATCTACCCGCATGTTTTCTGATGCGGGCGCCGGCGGCGGTGCCGCCGCAGACGGATGCGCTCAGGCGGGCCTATTTCACCGCCTTTTCCAGCCGCTATCCGGCGCTTTCGCTGCGCTGGGGCAATACGTTCTCCCGCTGGCGCGATGTGCCGGGCACCGAGCTGGTGCTGGCCTATTACATCACCAACCATTCGGTCGGCGTGTTCGTGCGCGGCCAGCGCGGCATCCCGGTCACCGATACGGCGGCCAATCTGCCGGCATTTTCGCTCGAAACACGGCTCGGGCTGCCGATCGGCGATCCGCGCGTGCCGTTCTGCCAGAACTATCGGTTCGACCCGGCAATCAAGACAGGCTGGCCCAAAA
This sequence comes from Devosia sp., assembly GCA_040081185.1. Taxonomy (GTDB): domain Bacteria; phylum Pseudomonadota; class Alphaproteobacteria; order Rhizobiales; family Devosiaceae; genus Devosia_A. The sequence continues at coordinate 13,739 of JBEBHC010000058.1, forward strand.
GCCACGCCTTCCTGCACGGGACAGGCAGTCGCACCCTCGAGGCGCTGGCGGAGATCGTGGGCGGGCTCGACACCTCTGCCACAATCGACTGAAACCCCCGGAAATTCCGGGCTTTGCCGTCAAGACGGGTTGAATCGTCTGCCCGACTTTGGCAAAAGCACGGCCACAATCCGCCGGGCGGGGGAGGCGGGGCATCAGTCCCATAAAGCTCAAGTCCCGGCGTCCATGACACCGAGGGACCAATAATGACTCTTCTCCTCTGGGCGATCGTCGTCGCGGGTGCGCTGTCGATCGTTTACGGCGTCGTCACGACGCAGCAATTGCTCTCCGCCGACGCGGGCTCGGCCCGTATGCAGGAAATCTCCGCCGCAGTGCGCGAAGGCGCCACCGCGTATCTGCGCCGCCAGTATGCGACCATCGCCATCGTGGGCGTGGTGATCCTGGTGCTGGCATTCTTCCTGCTCGGCATCTACGCCGCCATCGGGTTCCTCATCGGCGCCGTGCTCTCGGGCGCCGCCGGCTTCATCGGCATGAACGTGTCGGTGCGCGCCAATGTGCGCGTCGCCCAGGCGGCGACGACCTCGCTGGCCAAGGGCCTCGACCTCAGCTTCAAGGCGGGCGCCATCACGGGCCTGCTGGTGGCCGGTCTCGGCCTCCTCGGCGTCACGCTCTACTTCATCGTGCTCAAGGATCTGTTTGGGTTCGATCCGACCAGCCGCACGGTCATCGACGCGCTGGTCGCCACCTCGTTCGGCGCCTCGCTGATCTCGATCTTCGCCCGTCTCGGCGGCGGCATCTTCACCAAGGGTGCGGACGTCGGCGGCGACATGGTGGGCAAGGTGGAAGCCGGCATCCCGGAAGATGATCCGCGCAACCCGGCGACCATCGCCGACAACGTGGGCGACAATGTCGGCGACTGCGCCGGCATGGCGGCCGACCTGTTCGAGACCTATGTCGTCACCGCAGTGGCCACCATGGTGCTCGCCGCCATCGTGCTGCCGGACGCCTTCAAGCTCGCCGGCATGGTGCTGCCGCTCGCCATCGGCGGCGCCTGCGTGATCACCTCGATCATCGGCACCTACTTCGTGCGCCTCGGCGCCGACAACAACATCATGGGCGCCCTCTACAAGGGCCTCATCGCGACGGGCGTCCTCTCGCTCATCGTGCTGCTGCCGACGCTGTGGCTCACCTTCGGTGATCTCAATGCGGCGCTCGGTGCCGAAGGCGGCAAGGCGTTCACGCCGTGGTCGCTGTTCTGGTGCGGCGTTGCCGGCCTCGTCATCACTGGCCTCATCATCGTCATCACCGAATACTACACCGGCACGGGCAAGCGCCCGGTCAACTCGATCGCCGAAGCCTCGGTCACCGGTCACGGCACCAACGTGATCCAGGGCCTCGCCGTGTCGCTCGAAGCAACGGCGCTGCCGGCGCTGGTGATCATCGTGGGCATCATCGTGACGTTCAACCTGGCGGGCCTGTTCGGCATCGCCTTCGCCGCCGCCACCATGCTGGCGCTGGCCGGCATGATCGTCGCACTCGACGCCTTCGGCCCGGTCACCGACAATGCCGGCGGCATTGCCGAAATGGCCGGCCTCGACAAGCAGGTGCGTCACAACACCGACGCGCTCGACGCCGTGGGCAACACCACCAAGGCCGTCACCAAGGGCTATGCCATCGGTTCGGCCGGCCTCGGCGCGCTGGTGCTGTTTGCGGCCTACACCGAAGATCTCAAGCACTTCTTCGGCGGCCTCAACGTGACGTTCGACCTGTCGAACCCCTACGTCGTGGTTGGCCTGCTGTTCGGCGGCCTGCTGCCGTTCCTGTTCGGCGGCATGTCGATGACCGCGGTGGGCCGTGCGGCCCAGGCCGTGGTGATCGAGGTGCGCCGGCAGTTCAAGGAGAACCCGGGCATCATGGCGGGCACCTCCAAGCCCGATTATGCACGCGCCGTCGACATGCTGACCCGCGCCGCCATCCGCGAGATGATCATCCCCTCGCTGCTGCCGGTGCTGTCGCCGATCGTGGTGTACTTCGTGATCTTCTGGATCGCCGGTCAGGCCGCGGCCTTCTCGGCCGTCGGCGCCATGCTGATGGGCGTGATCGTCACCGGCCTGTTCGTCGCCATCTCGATGACGGCGGGCGGCGGTGCCTGGGACAATGCCAAGAAGTCGTTCGAGGACGGGTTCGTGGACAGCCAGGGCGTCAAGCACCTCAAGGGCTCGGACGCACACAAGGCGTCGGTCACGGGCGACACCGTCGGCGACCCCTACAAGGACACGGCAGGCCCCGCCGTAAACCCGATGATCAAGATCACGAACATCGTGGCGCTATTGCTGCTCGCAGTGCTGGCACGGTTCAGCGGCGCGGTGTGACGTGATGTCACGAATGGCTGGAGCGATGTTCCAGCGGTAAAATGAACAAGGCCCGGTAGCGATCCCGGGCCTTACTTTCTCTTGCTGGCCGATCTCTTGGGAGTCGCATCTATAATGTCGGATGCCGGAGTACCTGCCGACAGGCGCGCGTTGCGAATTCGTGTGATCTGATCGAGCTTGTCTCCTAGATCACCAAAGTCGAGAACCACGTAGATGCCGTGAAACGTGCGGGCAGCGGCCTTGTAGAACTCAAGTTGCTTTTCGTAGCCGTGGACTACGCTGCCGCTCGACCTCTTCAACTCAACCAGCACTCGCGCCTGATACCCTTTGCTAAATTTGAAGTCGATCGGCCCGCCGCCCATGTTCGCTTCAGGCGAGATGTCAACGTCGTTGGCTCGGCAGAAGACGTCGGCCATAGCGAAATAGATCAACTGGGCCGCGCGCTCTCGCTTTGGTACGCCGTTTACCCACAACTCCTCCCAAAGATTACCAAGCTCGACATGGTGCTTAAACGTCGCGATCGACTCGTGAACCATCGCAACGATCGCGCCAATTCCAGTGGCCAGGTTGAACGCCATCTCAGATTTGAAGTCAGCCGGGTTGGCATCAAGAATTGCCTTCATCCGGAAATAACCCAACGCGTCTTTGTTAGGGTCGTAATGCTGCGCTTGGTCCTTGAGCGCAGCGAGAAACGTCGCGAAAAGCGGTGCTGACTCAGTTGCCGCCACTCGCATCGCGGACTTTCGGTCCGCGACCGTAGGTTTTGCTATGCTACTAAGCAGAGCATTTACTCGGTCTCGGATCCCCTTGCTTGCTGCGACAGCGGCCTCAATCTCTGACCAATCGTTGGCGAGAGGTAGGTGTCGGACGATGTCATGAGGCACGAGGACAGCGAAGCGCTCAGACCTCCCCGCTCGAAACGCCGGCAAAGCAAAGGTGTCGCTTTCTCCCATCTTCTTAGTTGCAATGCCAAACCGTCGGCAAAAGTCTCGGTTAACGTGCCTAGCTGGAACAAAATGGTACGAGTGGTGAAATCGCTTATCGTATCTGGCCCGACATTTTCTTCAAGGAAGCCCATTAAAGAAATCATTTCGGGGTCCCTCGAGCCCAGAACGACGATCTCCTTTGCTGTCCGAAGAATCCGGTCGCGGACTTCATGCGGCCGTGAGCTGCCTGATCGACCGGAACGTCCATACCCCAAGCCATTTTCTGGTGGCTCGCTGAGATCGAGCAATTTCGCAGCGCCCCTCCAGGCCGCATCGCCTTCAACCTCCGAGTGCTAAGCAGCGTACAACTTTTTCGAAGTGGCCGCAGAAAGCGCGATAGGCGCCATCCCGGATTAGGAGGTTCGACGATTTCGCCAAGAGCAAGGGGTCAATGAAAAGCTGGGTGTCGACGTTCAGAAACGGATCAATTAGACCGGCATCTCTCAATACCGCTGGGTCGACCCTGAAGTGTTGTGAGAACAGTACAGGTTTGCTTACGGTCGCCAATTAGATCGTCCCCATCCAATCTTATTAGACATCACCGATCAGTTGTACGCCAGACCTTGGGATGCTTTCGTCCGATCAGGATTTGCTTGGTGTTGCCGTGCCATCCTACATAGTTGCAACACCGCCTATCTTGCTGCCGTCGGCGCTCTTTAACCCATGTCGATTCCCCGCCCGCCCATCCGTCGTGTGCATGAACGCACACACAGGAGAACATCATGCGTAAACTCACCGCCGGCTTGTTTCATTCGATCGATGGGGTCGTGGAGGCGCCGGACAAGTGGCAGTTCGATGCTTTTGACGACGAGCTGGGGGCCTTGCTGGGC
>JBEBHC010000197.1:0-4864 GCA_040081185.1 Devosia sp.
CGTCTATTACTCGGGACACGGCATCGAGGCCGGCGGGGTCAACTACCTCGTGCCGACCGATGCCGACCTCAGCACACCGGTTGCGGCGGGCGAGAGCCTGGTGCCCATCGATGCGCTGCTCGACCAACTGGCACGGAGCACCCCGGTCACCATCATGCTGCTCGATGCCTGCCGCACCAGCGCCTTCCCGGCCGGAACCAGTATCCAGCCGCCGGGGGCGAGCGACCCGCTGCCGGTGGCGCCCGCCGGGTTGATCGCGGTGCGCGGCCCGACCCCGGTCGGCCGTCCGGACAGCGATCCTCAGGGTCTGGGCATGGTGATCGGCTTTGCCGCCGAGCCGGGCCAGCCGGCGCTTGATGGTGAACCGGGCGGCAACAGCCCCTATGCCGCAGCCCTGCTCAAGCACATCGCGGCGGGCGGCTACTCGTTCGCCGACCTGATGACGCTGGTGACCGAGGAGGTTTACCTCAAGACCAGGGCCAAACAGCTCCCCTGGACCAACTCGTCGCTGCGGCGCGTGCTGTCGTTCGGCAAGCCGGTGGAGGAGACGCAGGGCGACGAAGCGGCGATCCGCAACGGCAGGCGCCAACTGCTGCTGACCATCGCTTCCGCTCCCGACAGCACACGATCCTATGTCGAAACCGTCGCCACTGCCGAAGCCGTGCCGCTCGACGCGCTCTATGGCATGCTCAAGGCACTGGGGGTGGATACCTCCACCACCACCGATCTCGAACAGCAGCTGCTCGAGGGCGTGGAGCAACTCAAGACCTTCGCGGAGGCGCGGCCCGGTGCCGTGAAATCCGACGTCGAACTGGCCCGCCTGGGCGAACTCGCCGACCGCGCCGAGTCCGAAGGCGCCATCGATGTGGCGCTGGGTTTCCGCAAGCAGGCGTCGGACCGCGCCGAGGTCCTTTCCGCTCAGCGAAACGAGGCCGAAGCGCAAATCCAGACTGACCGTATCGAGATCGCCGCGACCTTCGGCGAGCATGCTGAGACGGCCTCCCTCAACTTCGACTACGCTACCGCTGCCGAAAAGTTCGCCCGCGCCTATGACGAAGTCTCCGGTCGCGATCCCACCCTGTCGCTGTACTACAAGTGGCAACAGGCCGCCGCGCTCGCCGAACTCGGCAAGTACGCGGGCGATTCCGCTACCCTGCTGTCGGCGCTCGAAGCCTACGGCATCGCGCTGGACTTCGTGCCCCGCGAGGCCGACCCGGTCCACTGGGCTGATCTCACCAACGACGCGGCCGTGGTGCTGCAGACGCTCGCCACTTACGACCCCGGCACACAATACCTGACCGCAGCCGCCGATGCGCTGACTGAAGTGCTGGAAGTGCGCACCCGCGAAGCCCTGCCGGAGGGTTGGGCTGCCACGCAGAACAATCTCGGCATGATTCTCGCCGCAATGGGCGAACGCGATTCCGGCCTCGACTACCTGCTGCAGGCTGTCGACGCGTATAATTCCGCGCTCGAAATCTTCAGCAAGGACGGCGCTCCCTACAAGTGGGGTGCGACGCAGAACAATCTGGGTGCAGCGCTGCAGACGCTCGGCAATCGCGAACAAAGCGTTGAACGGCTGGAGACTGCACGCGATGCCTATCTGGCCTCGCTCGAGGTTCGCACGCGTGACTGGAACGCCTACCAATGGTCTTTGACCGCCCGCAATCTCGGCAACGTATATGTCCTGCTCGGAACCATGCGCGAAGGCACGGCCGACTACGGAGCCGCCATCGGTATATACCGCGAAGCGCTCATCGAGCAGAACCCCGCGGCAAGTCCCTACGAATGGGGAAACTCCCAGAACAGCTTCGGCCTCGCGCTCATGAAACTGGGCCAGCGCACCGATGACGAGGCGCGCCTGCGCGAGGGAATCGCCGAACTCGAGCGCGTATTCACCGTCTGGTCGCGTGAGACTTATCCACTCGCCTGGTCCGCCACGATGAACAATATCGGCGTCGGCTACCGCTCCATAGCTGAGGTCGTTGGCACCGGCACCGACGATCTCGATCGCTCGATCGCCGCGTTCCGCTCGTCGCTGGAGGAACGGACGCTGAAGATCGCGCCGCTCGACTGGGCCTTCACGACGGATGAGCTGGGCTGGTCTCTGTTGCTGCTCGGCGAGCGCAAGGCCGACCGCAGTACCCTAGAGGAGGCCCGCGCGACCATCGAGGCAGCCGACAAGGCGTACCGCCAGATGGGCTATGAACTCGACGACTACTTCGCACCGCGCTATGCGGCGATCGACGAAGCACTGGAGGCGTTGGGATGATTGCGCGCCTGCTCGGCACGACAGCTTTGGTGTCATTGCTCGCCGTTGCTCCGGCGCTCGCGCAGGACCATGCCCTCAAGGGCGTCGCCCTGGTGATCGGCGAAAGCAAATACGAGTCCCTGACGCCGCTGACCAATCCGCAGCAAGACGCGCGCGACATCGATCGCCTGCTCGGTGATCTCGGCTTTGATGTCGAGCGCGTGCTCAACGCCGACTCCGACGAGCTGCACGAAGCGATCGCTGAGTTTATCGCCGACGCAGCCGATGCCGATGTCGCACTGGTGTACTATTCCGGCCACGGCATCGAAGTCGGCGGGCAGAACTACCTTGTGCCGGTCGATACCGATTTCACCAGCCCGCAATCTGCAGGTGAAGCAGTCGTCCCGGTGCTCCCGCTTCTCGACGAATTGGCCGAGGCGGTGCCGGTGACCATCCTGCTGCTCGACGCCTGTCGCTCGGACCCCTTCCCTGCCGGCACGGTGATCCAACTGCCGGGCGACGCAGCGCCCCTGCCCGTCTCCGAAGAAGGTCTCGCGGCGGTGCGTGGCCCGACGCCGGTCGCGCAGAAGGAGGCCAGCGCGGAGAGCCTCGGCTCGGTCATCGGCTTTGCGGCGGAACCCGGCGAGCCGGCGCTCGACGGTGAGCCCGGCGGCAATTCGCCCTATGCTGCCGCTCTCCTCAAGCACCTGAGCGCCGGGGGCTTTTCCTTCGGCGACATCATGACGATGGTCACTGAGGAAGTGTACCTCAAGACCAAGACCAAGCAGCTGCCCTGGACCAATTCGTCGCTGCGCCGCGTGCTGAACTTCGGTGAGCCGATCGAAGCCAATGACGATGCCGACGAAGCTGCCATAAAGGGTGAGCGCCGCAAACTCCTACTCTCCATCGCGACAACACCGGACACGACCCGCTCCTACGTCGAGGAACTGGCCGGCGAGGAAGCGGTCCCGCTCGATGCGCTCTACGGCATGCTGAACGTCCTCGGCGTCGACGCCAGCACCGGCGATCTCGAGCAGCAATTGCAGAGCGGTGCGGCTCGGCTCAAGGACCTGCTGGCGCGCAAGACCGACAGCGTAAAGGCCGATCCCGAACTCGCACGACTGTCGAAGCTTGCCGAAGCGGCCGAGGCGGAGGGCGCTATCGCGCTCGCCCTCAAATATCGCGACGAGGCCAGTACGCACGCCGACAGCTTGCTGGCCAATCGACAGGTGCTGGCAGCCCAACTGCGCCAGGACATGGTCGATATCGCCGCCACCTACGCTGACAACGCCGCGACCGCGCTGCTCAACTTCGAGCACGTCCACGCGGCTGAGCTTTACGGCAAGGCCTACGACGCCGTGAAGGACTGGGATCCGAACGCGGCCTACACCTACAAACTCGGCCAGGGCGACGCGCTTTACGACCGAGGCTACTACACCTCCGACAACGAAGCCCTCGTAGCATCGATCGACGCCTACACGACCGCCGAGCAGTTCGCTCCGCGCGACTCTACGCCACGAGATTGGGCCACCCTGCAGGACCGCAAAGGCCAGAGCCTTCAGGCCCTGGGTGAGCGTGTGACCGACAGTTCGGCGCTGCAGCGTTCAATTGTCGCCTACCAGGCCGCCCTGGAGGTCCGCACACCGACCGTGGCTGCCGAAGAATGGGCGCGCACCCAGAACAACATAGCCAACACTTACTACACGATCGGCCGACGCAACGGCGACATGGGTATGATCCAGCAGGCGCTCTCCGCGTTCGATGCGTCGCTGTCGGTCTTCACACCCCGGGATAAGCCGGCGAAATGGGCTATGGTGCAGAGCAACAAGTCGGCCGCGCAGATCGACCTTGCGAACCTCACCTACGCATCTTCGAACAGCGCCGAGATGGCCGCCCATGCCTCAGGCAATCCAGATGCAACCAACATTCCCGAAGTGGTTGAGTCGCGGAACGCCGCAAACGAGATCATCAGCGGCGCGCTGGTTGATCTCGAAAGGGCGGTGACCATCGTCGACAAGGCAGGAGCGCCGCTCGACTGGGCCATGCTGAGCCACACCCTCGCCACCGGCTATGAAACGCGCGGCGAGATGAACCACATCACGGACGACCTGCGGAAGGCCGCCGACATCTATCGCGGCGTACTTGCGGTCCACACACGAGAGCGCACCCCGGCGCAATGGATCCGCACCAGCAACAACCTCGCCATCACACTCAAGAAGATTTCCGACGAGACCAGCGAGCCTACGGCCATCCGCGAGGCTGTCACTATCTACCGCTCGGTCATCGAGGCGACGTCGAAGACGGAACAGCCGCTTGACTGGGCAGACTATCAGCAGAATCTCGGCAACGCCCTCGCCGGCCTTGCCGACTACGAGGACGCCGTCCCCAACCTCAACGCTGCGCTCGATGCCTATGGATCGGCCGGCGAGATCACCACGCTCGATCGCGGTGCCAGCAAATGGCAGGGCCTGCAGACTGCGCTGAGCACCACGCTGCTGATGCGCAGCATCAAGACAATGAACAAGGCCGATGCCGAGGCGGCAAAAGCAATCGCTGAAAGAACCCGGGATACCTTGGCAGGCATAGGCGTGCCAGCCGATCCCTTTTATTCCCAGT
>JBEBHC010000059.1:0-17877 GCA_040081185.1 Devosia sp.
GCTGACCCCCGAGGCTTACGACGACCCCAATCCCAATGGCCGTCATCGCCATCCCGGCCTTGATGCCGACCTGTCGATGGCGTCACGCTACGAACAGCCGCCGGCGCCCAAGCCGAGCATCTACGAAGAGCCGGAAGCCCACGAGCCGCAAATGGCGCCGGTCGATCTCGGCCCCTTTGCGCCGCCCGACCATGACGACGTGCCGATGCCGGTCTCGTCGAACGTTCCGGCGTCGAGCCGCAACACCTTTATCGAAGCGGCCCGTCGCGCTGCGCAGAAACAGCCGGCAGCCGCCAGGCCGGTGGCCGATTCCAATTCGCTGATCGGGCGGGCCCTCGCTCGCTTCCAGACTTCCGGCGCTGCCGCAACGCCGGAGGCCGCGCCCCGCGCGCTGGCCGGTGACAAGCCGTCACGCACCGAGTGGAAGCCCGAGCCACCGCCGATACCCGTCGGTGCTGACGCGCCGGTCGCTGTGAACGTCACTTCCAACGATCTTCATGCCGAGCCGCATGAGGATCACGACGACCACAAGCCGAGCTTCCTCGTCCGCAATCGCCGCCTCCTGTTGCTCGCTGCGATCCTGGGGGCGTTCGGTCTGCTCACGTTCAATCTGCTGATGCACCGCGCCTCCTCCGACCCGGCTCCGCTCAATCCGGGTGAAGACCTCGTCACCAACAGCATCGTCGAAGCCGGTACGCTGGACCCGGTGCCGCTGCAGGACATGCCGGTCGAGATCGGTGGTCCGCGCGTCATCGAGATGGTGGACTCGCTCAAGACCGGATCGATCGATCCGTCGGCGGCGCAGGGCTTCGCTGCAACCCCGCAGGCTGTGCCGCCTGCGCTCGTCGCTGCTAATGCGCTCGCGACCGACGACACGACGGCCATCGCGCCGCTGGCCGATCCATCCGCTCCGCCCAAGACATTCGAGCTTCCGCCCGAGGGGCTGGGCCCGATCGAGTTGCGCCAGGCTGCGGGCAATGGCGATCCGCGTGCTCAGTTCGAGATTGCCGCGATCTACACCGAGGGCCGCTCGGTCAGGCAGGACTACGCTGCCGCCGCCACCTGGTACGAGCGTGCCGCTAACCAGGGCTTTGCCCCGGCGCAGTATCGCCTCGGCAGCCTGTATGAAGGCGGCGAGGGTGTCGACAAGGACCTCAATCTCGCCCGCCTCTGGTACGAGCGCGCCGCCGCTTCGGGTAACCGGATGTCGATGCACAATCTCGCCGCGCTTTACGCCGGCGGTGGTTTGGGCAAGCAGGAGTTCGACCAGGCCGCCAAGTGGTTCGAGCTTGCCGCCGATCACGGCCTGACCGACAGTCAGTTCAACCTCGGCATGCTCTACGCCCGCGGCCTCGGCGTGACGCAGAGCCTCGAGCAATCGTTCAAGTGGTTCGGCATCGCCGCCCTGTCGGGTGACAAGGATGCGGCGAAGGCCCGCGACGATATCGCGCGTTCGCTCGATGCCGATTCCATGAGCCGCCTCACGGCTGAAGTCGCCGCTTTCCGGGCACAGTCCATCGACCTCAAGGCGAATTTCGCGCCCATCGGCACCTGGAATGCCGGGTTCGATCCCGGCGAGACGATTACCGCCAAGGACCTTGTCGCTTCGGTGCAGGGCGCCCTGTCGCGGCTCGGCTACGATATCGGCGTGCCGGACGGCGTCTTCGGCCCCAAGACGGCCGAGGCCATCAAGGCCTTCGAGCGCGGAACCGGGATGAGCGAGAGCGGCCTGATCAATCCGCGCCTGCTAGCCGTCCTCGGTAGCCAGCCGGTATGAGTTTGGTCTTACTCTCGTCGCAACAAGCGTCGATGGTAAGATAATGAATTGAGGGAGCGTCCAGGCGGGCGCTCCCTGTTTGCTATCGTCCGGTCCGCGCCTTTGCAGATCTACCTGCCCATCGCCGAACTCTCGATGAACGTCTTCTTCCTGATCGGGATAGGCGGGGCGGTCGGATTCCTGTCGGGTTTGTTCGGTGTCGGCGGCGGCTTCCTGCTCACGCCGCTGCTGATTTTTTCGGGCGTGCCCGTGCCTGTCGCGGTTGCCTCTGTCACCGGACAGGTCGCGGCCGCCTCGACATCCGGCGCACTCTCTTATTACCGGCGCGGCGGCATCGATCTTCACCTGGCGCTCTATCTCATCCTGTCGAGCACGATCGGCGCGATGGCCGGTGTGGCGACTTTTTCGTTTCTCCGCGCGGCGGGGCAGTTGGACCTGTTCATCGCCTTCGCCTACCTGATCCTGCTTGGATCGGTCGGCACGCTGATGCTTACGGAGGCCATTCGCACGCTGATGAAGCGGCGTGCGGGCATCGTGGTGCGCGACAAGCTGCCGAGCCAGCACAACTGGACGCATGGCCTGCCCATGCGGATCCGGTTCAAGAAGTCGCGGCTCTATATCTCCGTCCTTCCCGTACTCGGTATCGGCCTGTTCATCGGCTGGGTCGGCGCGCTACTCGGCATTGGCGGCGGGTTCATCCTGGTGCCGGCGCTGGTCTATCTGCTGCGCGTGCCGGGCAATGTGGTGATCGGCACGTCGCTGCTGCAGGTCGTGGCGATGATGTGTGTGACGCTGATCCTGCATGCTTTGCAGAGCCAGAGCGTCGATATCGTGCTCGCCTTCTGCCTGATGCTGGGTGGCACGGTGGGGGCGCAGTTCGGCGCCTCGGCGGGAAAGTACCTTCGTGGCGACCAGTTGCGGGCGCTGCTCGCTATCCTCGTGCTGGTGGTTGCGCTGCGCTTCGGCCTGACTCTGGTGCTGCCGCCGTCCGACGCGTTCTCGATGGCAGTGCTCGGTGCAGGGGGTGCGCAATGAGGCGGATGCTTTTCGCATTGCTTCTGGCCATTGCCGCCTCGCCTGCTGCTGCGGAACGGCTGGTGTCGACGGTCTCGACGCCGGTCGTCGAGATCACATCCAGCTTCGACGGAGTCGGGCTGTCGCTGTTCGGGAACATCCTGCCCGATGTGGACTCTCCGACGGGGATCGCCGAGGGCCCTTACAACATCATCATCGTCGTTACCGGTCCGCTGCAGGATCGGGTGGCGCGCATGAAGACGAACACTTTCGGCATCTGGACCAACACCGACGAGTTCACCTTCAAGCTTTTCCCGTCCTACTACGCCGTGATTGCCAGTGGTCGGCTCGAGAACATCGCGGACGAGACCGTGCTTGCCGAGCAGTCGATCCACCCCGAGGCGCAGGCTATCCTCGCGGCGGGTCAGGATACGCTCAAGGCGCGACGCTTCGGCCGGGAACTGGTGCGGTTGATGACGCAGGAAGGGCATCTGACGCTCAATGAAGACGGCGTGCAGTTCCTCTCGGACACGGCCTACACGGCGCGCGTCAACCTGCCGAGCGATGTGGTCAACGGTGCCTTCATCGCCCACACGCTGGTGTTCAAGAACAAGGTGCTGGTCGCCGAACGCAGCGAGGGCTTCTCGGCGCGTAAATCCGGCGTCGAGCGGTTCGTGTTCGTCACGGCACGGCAGCAGCCACTGTTCTACGGCCTCGCCTGCGTGATCCTGGCGCTGGGCACCGGCTGGCTGGCCGGCGTGGCGTTCAAGCGCTAGCTCGCGCTCTCAGTCGGCACCCTCTCCCCCTTGGAGGGGGAGAGGCGAGACTTACGAGCGAAGCGAGTTAGTCGCAGCAGAGAGGGGGTTCGCGCTCTCAGACTCACCCAGCGCTTCCACAATCGACGCCAACACGCCGTCAGGGTTCCTCAAGACATCGTTGTTGTAGAAGCGCAGAACGCGATAACCCAAAGCTTGCAGCGCCGCGTCCCGGATCATGTCCGACTCAGATTCGATGTGCTGGCTGCCATCTGCCTCAATGATCAGCTTCTGCTCGAGACAGACGAAATCCACGATGTAACCTGCGATGGGAAGCTGACGTCGGAACTTATGTCCCTCGATCCGTCCGGCTCGCACAATCGCCCAGATGCGCCGCTCGGCGTCAGTGGGGCTGCGGCGCATTGCGCGGGCGAAGACGCGATGGTTGGGCGGCACATCGTTGCGCATGGGAGAACATAGCCGAGGCCTGGGCGGCTCCGCACCCCCCTCTCTGCTGCGACTAGGCGGCAAAGCCGCCAAGTCTCGCTTCTCCCCCTCACGGGGGGAGAAGGTGCTGACTGCACCGGCCGCTTCACACGCCCGGCACGAGACGCTTGATGCTGACCGGGTAGGCGCGGTTGCGGCCGAGCATGGTGACTTCGAGATCGGCCCAATCGAATAGACCAACGAAATTGCGGCCGAGGATGTTCATGGAGCCGGCGCCGGAGCCGTAAGCCGGGAGCAGCAACAGCTTGCCGTCGTGCACGAAGCAGGGACGGCGCACCGAGCGGCCGTTGACCCAAACCGTCGCCGCCGGATGCAGGTGTCCGGCCATCATGCCGGGCGTGCCGCGGCGCGGCTCGTGCGTCAGCGTCAGGCCACGATGTTCTAGCATCGTCAGGCAGACACCGCCGAGGCCGTGCGGCGCGGGGTCGTGGTTGCCCGCAACCCAGGTCCAGTGCGTCCGGCCGAGCAGCGCCGCAAGCCGCAGCCGGTCGGCGTCGAGCAGAGTGGTCGTGCCCTCGTTGCGATGAAAACTGTCGCCGAGCGCCACGACGCGATCCGCGCCCGTTGCCTCGAGATCGCGTTCCAGCCGCTTCAGCGTGAGCCCGGTATCGTAGGGCGGCAGCATGTGGCCGCGCCTGGCAAAGGATGAGAATTTTTCGAGGTGGAGGTCGGCAACGAGCAACATGCGTTCGGCCGGCCAATGCAGGGCCCCAGACGGTAGCGGCTCGAAAGTGTGGCCCGCGAAGGTGAGGAGCACCGATGTGTCCTCAGCGTCTGGCGCGGCGAGGGCCGCGCTGCCCCGATAGTCCATGCTTCCCCTTCGGCTTGGGCCCCGCTGGGAGCTTCGGCCTCCGCTCCGGGGGTGACGCGACCCCGAGCGCTTCCTGCATCAGTTCGTCCGCGGCGTCGGCCATCGCGCTTTCGCGGGCTTCGCCGAATATCGGCACCTTGCCGATATCCAGCAGCACCGGTACCGCCAAAGGCGAGATTCGGTCGAGAGGCTTGTGGATGATGTTGTGGCGGATGCGCTTCAGCATTTGCCCGAGACGCTGGATGTCCAGCAGCCCGCGCGCGGCATCGCGCCGCGTCGCCTGAATTAAAATGTGATCGGGCTCGTGCTGGTAGAGCACGTCGTAGATGATGTCCGAACTCACCGTGACCTGTCGGCCGGTCTTCTCCTTGCCGGGGTGCCGGCGTTCGATCAACCCGGCGATGATGGCGCAGTTGCGGAAGGTACGCCGCATGAGTTGGCTCTCGTGCAGCCATTCCTCGAGATCGTCGCCGAGCATCTCCTCGTCGAAGAGATCGGCAAGCGACAACCGGCCGGTGCGGATCAGACCGCTGAAATCACCGAGCCCCCAGATGGCGAGCGAGTAATCCGAGGCGACGAAGCCGAGCGGACGGGCTCGGGCGCGTTCGAGCCGCCGCGTCAGCAGCATGCCGAGCGTCTGATGGGCCAGTCGGCCCTCGAAAGGGTAGCAGACGAGATAGTTCTGCGCACCGCGCGGAAAGGTTTCGACGAGCATCGAGTCCGGTGGCGGCAGCACCGAGACATGCTGCTGCAGTTCCAGCCAGCCGGCGACCTGGGTGGGCAGAGCCTTCCATTGGCGCGGGTCGCTCAGCAGCTTGCGCACGCCATCGGCTAGGTAGGTGGAGAGCGGAAACTTGCCGCCCTGGTAGGACGGAATGCGTGGATCGGGATCATTGGAGCGGGAGACATAAGCCTCTGTCTCGAACATGCCCTCGTAGGCGACGACCTCGGAGCTGAAGACAAAGGTATCGCCGCGGACCAGCTGGTCTATGAAGTATTCTTCGACCTCGCCGAGCACGCGGCCGAAGCGCGCGACAGGCCCGGTGGTGGCGTTCGACTTGCGCACCCCGCCACGCACCAGCCGGACCTTCACCATCGGGTCTTCGATGATGGTGCCGACGTTGAGCCGGTATTGCTGCGCGATCCCCGGATTGGCGATGCGGAAGGTGCCCTCCGGCGTCTTCTTGAGCTTGGCATATCGTTCGTAGGCGCGGAGCGCGTAGCCGCCGGTCGCGACGAAATCGATGACGCGCTCGAACTGCTCCCATTCGAGATCGCGATAGGGCCAGGCGCGCGTCACTTCCTCGAACAGCGCAACCGGTTCGATCGGCTCGCAACAGGCACAGCCCAGCACGTGCTGCGCCAAGACATCGAGTCCACCCGACACTGGATCTTCGCTGTCCTGAGCGCCTTTCTCCACCGCCTCTACGGCCGCTTCGCATTCGAGCACCTCGAAGCGATTGGAGGGCACGAAGAGCGCCTTGCTCGGCTCGTCGAAGCGGTGATTGGAACGCCCGATGCGCTGCAGCATGCGGCTCGCGCCCTTGGGTGCGCCGACCTGCACGACAAGATCAACATCACCCCAGTCGATGCCGAGATCAAGCGTCGACGTACAAACCACCGCCTGCAGTTGCCCCGCGACCATTGCCGCCTCGACACGCCGCCGCTGTTCAACGGCGAGCGAGCCGTGATGCAGCGCGATCGCGACATTGTCCTCATTGATGGCCCACAGGTTCTGGAACAGCAGTTCAGCCTGCGAGCGCGTGTTGACGAAAAGCAGCGTGGTGCGGTGTTGCTTGATGACGCGGTAGAGCTCGGGCACCGCGTAGAGCGTCGAGTGCCCCGCCCACGGAACTACCGTCTCGGACTCTAGGATGGTGACATCGGGCTTAGCGCCACCCGGCGCGACGAGCAACCTTGCGGTTGCGTGTGGCAGCGGCTGCGCGATCCAGTCGCGCAGCAGATCGGGTCGCGCCACGGTCGCCGACAGGGCCGTGATGCAAAGGGCCGGCGCAAAGCGCGCGATACGCGCGATGGCGAGCGACAGCAGCTCGCCGCGCTTGTTGGTTGTGAGAGAATGCAGCTCGTCGAGCACGATGCGCTTCAAGGTGCCGAAGAGTTTGGGTGCGTCGGGATGGCTTAGCAGCAGGGCCAGCTGTTCGGGCGTGGTCAGCAGGATGCTCGGGGGATCGTAGCGCTGCCGCTGGCGCCGCGAGGCCGGCGTGTCGCCGGTGCGTGTCTCGACGCGGATCTTGAGCTTCATCTCCTCGACCGGGGCGCCGAGATTGCGCGCCACGTCCACCGCCAGTGCCTTGAGCGGTGAGATATAGAGCGTGTGGAGCCCCTCCATCGGCTGGCCGATCAGGTCGTTGATGGTGGGAAGGAAGCCGGCGAGGGTCTTGCCGGCGCCGGTGGGTGCGATCAGCAGGGCCGACGCCCCCTCCTCCCAGGTCTTCAGCACCTCAAGCTGATGCGCCCGCGGCGCCCAGCCTTTGGATGCGAACCAATCGGTGATGACGGGGTGGAGGGGCAAATGGACACTCGTCGCTTGGCCCCTTAGATAGCATCGCAGGGGACGAATCCTAAATGAGCGAATCCGAACAGCAGCGCCTCACCCTCCGCCCGGATATGGCGCTTGCCCGGCTCGAAGACGAGGCACGGCGCCTCCTGGTCCGCCCCGGCCGGGCTGTGCTGGGCATTGCCGGTGGACCGGGCGTCGGTAAATCCACCTTGGCGCAACGTCTCGTCGAGAACCTGAACGCGCGGGACCACGGTCTGGCTGCCTATGTGCCGATGGACGGCTTCCATATGAGGCACGCCAAGCTCGAGCAACTGGGCACAGTGGCCGACAAGGGGATGCCGCATACTTTCGAGCCGGGCGCCTTCACGGCCCTTCTCGCGCAGTTGCGGACGGCGCACGGGCCGGTGAGCGTTCCGGGCTATTCGCGCAAGATCGAGGATGTCGTGGAAGACGCCTTCACCGTCGCAGCCGACACGAGGCTGATCATCGCCGAGGGAAATTACCTGCTGCTCGCCAATTCACCCTGGTGGCGCATCAAGCCGTTGCTCGATCTTAGCGTGTTCATCGAAGTGCCGCGCGGGCTGGTGGAGCGCCGCCTGATGAAGCGCCATGCCGAAGAGGGGCTGTTCGGCGAGGAGCGGAATCGCGCCCATATCGCGCGCGTCGACCTGCCGAACTTCGATCTCGTGATGCGCTCGCGCAATCGCGCCGACATCGTCATTTCGCTGCTCACCGAAAGCTGATCGTGTCCGCGCGGCCAAGCCATCCCTTCACGGTGACGAGCCGCGACGTCTGGGCCATCGCCCTGCCCGCGGCCTTCGCCTTCATCACCGAGCCGCTGGTGGGCTTCACCGACATAACCGTTGTCGGCCGGCTCGGCGATGCGGCGCTACTCGGCGGGCTGGTGCTCGGCGCACTGGTGTTCGACTTCATCTTTTCGCTCGCCTATTTCCTGCGGATCGGCACCGCTGGGCTCACCGCGCAATCGGTCGGCGCGCATGATCCCGATCACGGACTGCTGCATGCGGCGCGGGCGCTGCTCGTTGCGATCGTCGCCGGTATCGGCATGGTGGTGCTGGCGATCCCCCTGCTCTGGCTCGCGGAACTCGCGCTGGCGCCGGGCGGTGCCGTGCGCGAGGCGCTGGCGACCTATTTCCACATCCGCATCTGGAGCGCGCCGTTCGTGCTCATCAACTACGTCATGCTGGGCTGGTTCTATGGTCGCGCCGATGCGCGCACCGGCATGCTGCTGCAGCTGCTGCTGCATGGCGTGAAGATCATCTCGACGATCGGCCTCGTCTTCTGGCTGCACTGGGGCGTGGCGGGCGCCGCCATCGGCACGGTGGTCGGCGAGATCGCCGCCGCCGGCCTCGGGCTCGCGCTGTTCGCGCGGCATTTCGGCGGCCTGCGCGCGATCCTCACCCGGATCGAGCGCAAGGCGCTGACTGACGCGGCGGCGATCGGCCGGTTGGTCAGTCTCAACCGCGACCTGATGATCCGGTCCGCTTCGCTGATGGGCGCCTATGCGTGGTTCGCGGCACAGGGCTCGCGCATGGGCGAGGTCATGCTCTCGGCCAACGCGATCCTGCTGAACCTGCTCATGATCGTCGCCTTCTTTCTCGATGGCGTGGCACAGGCCGCCGAGCAATTGTGCGGACGCGCCTACGGCGCCAACTGGCGGCCGGCTTTCGATCGCGCGTACGCACTGAGCTTCGGTGCCGGGCTGGTGATCTCGGTGGGCCTCGGCGCGCTGTGGTATCTCGGCGGCGATTGGGTCATCGGGTTGATGACCACCAACGAGGCGGTGCGCGCAGCGGCGCACGACTATCTCTGGATCGCCGCGCTTTGCGCCCTGACGTTCACACCGGCCTTTCTCTACGACGGCATCCTCATCGGCATCACGCTCAACGGCGAGATGCGGAACGGCATGGTGGCATCGCTGGTGGTGTTCCTCGCCGCAGCGTGGGCCTTGCAGATGTTGCTGGGCAATATCGGGCTGTGGCTCGCGCTGCACGTCTGGTTCATCGCGCGCGGCGCGTATTACTGGTGGGCATTGCAGCGTCGTCGCGCTGGCCTGTTCACAGAGGCAGCGGCCTAGAGGTCGATCTCGTCGGCGGCCCACTCGCGGGTCTTGCTGCCGACCAGTTCGGCGATGTTGCGTTTGCCTGCGCTGCGCACGGCGGCAGTGAGCCCGCGCTTGATGCGATCGAGCAGGTCGAGCCCGCCGAATACCAGCGCCGAGTAGAGTTGTATGGCGTTGGCGCCGGCCTCGAACTTGGCGAGGGCGCTCTGCGGCGAATGGATGCCGCCGACACCGATGATCGGCAGCGCTGTACGTTGCCGCATCTGCGCTAGGCGCCATGTGGCGAGCTCGAACAGGGGCTTGCCCGAGAGGCCACCGGTTTCGGTCGCGTTCTCCATTCCCACTACAGCGTCCCGCGAAATGGTGGTGTTGGACACGATCAGCCCGTCGAGGCCACCGGTCGCGACGACGAGCGCTATGTCGTCCATCAGCTTCTCGTCGATATCGGGCGCGAGTTTCAGGAACACCGGCACACGCACGCTCGCCTTGGCGCGCGCGTTGAGTAGGGCATCGAGCAGCCGCGCCAGTGCTTCGCCCTGCTGCAGGTTGCGAAGACCCGGCGTGTTGGGCGACGAGACATTGACTGTCAGGTAGTCGGCGAGTTCGGCGAAGCGCTGCACGCCCTTCACGTAATCGGCGACGAAATCCTCGCTGTCCTTGTTGGCCCCGATATTGACGCCGAGTGCCGCTGCGACACGCTGGCCGCGCAATCGTGCAAAGACTTCCTCGTGCCCGTCATTGTTGAAGCCCATGCGGTTGATGACGCCTTCGGCCGCGGCGACACGAAACAGTCGCGGCTTGGTATTGCCGGATTGCGGACGCGGCGTAACGGTCCCCACTTCCACCATGCCGAAGCCCATCGCGGCGAGCGGGCGCGGCACTTCACCATTCTTGTCGAAGCCGGCGGCCATGCCGACGGGATTGGATAAATCGAGGCCGGCGAGGCTGGTCGCAAGTTCGGCCGGATCGGGCGTGGTCTGTTCGGGCGCGAGCCCGAGACGCAACGCACTGATCGTCGCGCCATGCGCCGTCTCGGGGTCTATGCGCAGCAGGCTGTCGCGTGTCAGCGAGGCAAGCAGCGGCACGCGCAGCAGCGGAGAGAGTCGCGACAGGATCATCTGACCCAGTCCGGCAATGTCACCGCGCCGTCGGCGGCCACCGCGATGCGCGCGCTGTTGGTAACGGCGTCCCAGCCGAGTGGCCCGTGGTGATGCGGGAACAGCTGGCCGCCGCGCGATGGCTCCCAGCGCAAGCCTTTGCCAAGGTCCGCCGGCTTGATGCTCAGCAGCATGAGATCTGCCTGTCCGGCGAAGTGCAGCCGCAGCGTTTCGCGCAGCTGCCCGGCGGTGGAGAAATGGATGTAGCCGTCGCGCTCGTCGATAGGCGCTTGCGGAAAATCGCCGCGCGCTTCCGCTGCCTCGGCATTGGCCCGGGTGACGACCTTGTAGATAAAATCCGGGTTGCTCATCGGCGTGGCCATGGGCCCACTCCTAGCAGGGCTTGTCCCGATCACAAGTCCGCGTCGGCGGCTTTACAGTCATCCGCCACCCGGGTAGAAACCTAGGAGTTTCTCCCTATATTGGGACATCTGTCCTCTATTCCGGACCCAAATGCTGTCGCATAGCGCCATCTGGGATGCCATCGACTCCCTCGCCACCCGGCACGGTTTCACCGCGTCCGGGCTTGCGCGGCTGGCCGGCCTCGACGCCACGGCGTTCAACAAATCCAAGCGGGTCAGCAAGGATGGCCGTGAACGCTGGCCCTCCACCGAGAGCATCGCCAAGGTACTCGACGCGACCGGCGAAAGCTTCGACGCCTTCATCGCCAACGGCACCTACCTCACTCCTTCGACGCGCCCCTCGGGTCCCATCTTCCCGCTGCTTGGTTTCGCACAGGCGGGCGCGGGCGGCTTTTTCGACAATGCCGGTTTCCCTGCCGGGGAAGGCTGGGACGAAGTGCGCCTGCCCTCGCCGGGCGAGCAAGGCATCTATGCCCTCGAAGTGTCCGGCGATTCCATGCTGCCGCTTTATCGGGACGGCGACCGCATCGTGGTGTCGCCCACCGAACAGGTGCGGCGCGGTGACCGTGTGGTGGTCCGTACCAAGGGCGGCGAAGTGATGGCCAAGGTGCTGGCCCGGCAGACCGCCAATCAGGTGGAACTGCACTCGCTCAACCCCGAGCACCCGCCACGCATCATCGACATGGCCGACGTCGACTGGATCGGCCGGATCATCTGGGCGAGCCAATGATGGAAGTTCTCCTCCCCAAATCCGGACGCGGTCCCGGCGTACTCGTTGCGCATCCCTGGTGGGGGCTCAACGCGACCATCCGGGCATATGGGCAGTCGCTCGCCGATGCGGGCTTCGTTGTCGGGCTGCCCGATCTGTTCGCGGGCGACGTCACCACCGAGATCGAGGGGGCGGAAAAGCTCATCCGAAAGCACTGGGAAACGGCTGGTCCGCTTCTCGCTGCGGCGCTGCACGACCTCGCCGCGCACCCTGCTGTCACCAATAAGGGCGTCGCCGCCATCGGCTTTTCGTTCGGCGGCTTTCACCTGCTCGAAGCACTCGGAGATGCCAGCCTGCCGCTGGGACGGCTCGTCACCTACTACGCGACTCATCCGTTGCCCGACCGCCATGTGCCGGTACTCGCTCATTTCGCCGGCAAGGACGATTTCGAAAGCGACGAGGACATGGCGGCACTCGCTTCGGCACTCGCAAGGGCCGGGTCTCCCAACGCGTCGTTCAGCTATCCCGGTACCGGCCACTGGTTCGCGGAGGCCGACCGACCGGAATACGACGCGGTCGCAGCGAAGCTGGCATTCGAGCGAACCGTTGCGTTCCTGAAGCCATAGCGATCGGCTGGAATTGCGCTAACCCTCTAGTCCGGCCACGCGAATTCGTCACGAATGCGCATCCCTTTCAACCGGACGTATAGTCCCGCCACTTCACCACGCGGGCGGACGCGGCGAACGGGTGGTGAGGCGGCCGGCGGTTCTGGGGTCGCCCCCAGGGCCGGGGATTGGGCGGCGAAACCGGGTAATGCCGGCGGAGATCCAGCCCTCTTCTGAAAGTCCGGCGCTCCGGGGTCCGTTTGTGCCCCTCTAACCAATTCTTTCGGGACGCAAGCGCCCCGGGGCCCGCCTACTCCCGATCAGGGAGCGCTTATTGAACTGCCGGAGGGCCGGTGAACGCGTCCGCTCGCGCCGTAAAACGTCGTTACAGCTCAAGCAGCCGTCAGCAGCTTGCCGGCCAGAGCGTCCCCGATGAGATTCCGGGTCTCGTTGACGCCGTAGAGGGCGATGAACGAGCCGAAGCGCGGCCCCTGATCGGCGCCGAGCAGCACCTGATAGATCGCGCCGAACCAGTCGCGCAGCGGATCGAAATGATGCGCGTTGCCCACCGCATAGACGATGTCCTGCAGTTCCTTGGCCTCGAGCGCATCCTTGCCCTCGAGTTGCGCCGCGAGATCGGCGAGCGCGGCGCGCTCCTTGTCGGTCGGCGCACGGAAGGTCTTGGTGGGCAACACCTCGTCCTGGAAGTAGCGCACGGCGTAGGCCGCGAGCCGGTCGAGTTCCGGGTTGGTCGCGGCCGTCACGCCGGGCAGCCTGCGCGTGAGATAGCCCCACATCACGGACACATCGTGCGCGTTCGCCGCCGATGCGAGATTGAGCAGCAGGCCGAAATTCACCGGCATATCCAGCACCGGCACCTTGCCGGAGTGGATATGGAACGCCGGATTCTCGAGGGCGGCAGCCGCATCCTGTCCATTGAAGCCGCCGACATACTGGTAGTAGTCGTCGACGGCGCGCGGGATCACGTCGAAGTAGAGACGCTTGGCTACGCGGGGCTTCTGGAACATGTAGAGCGCGAGGCTCTCGGGGCTCGCATAGGTCAGCCACTCGTCGATGGTGAGACCGTTGCCCTTCGACTTCGAGATCTTCTGTCCGATGTCATCGAGGAACAGCTCATAGACGTAGTGCTCGGGCGCGTGGCCGCCGAGGACGTTGCAGATCGCGTCATAGACGTGCTGGTTGGTCTGGTGGTCCTTGCCGAACATCTCGAAGTCAACGCCGAGCGCATACCAGCGCATGCCGAACTCCGGCTTCCACTGCAGCTTGCAGTGTCCACCGGTCACCGGCAGCGTCGTCTCGGTTCCGTCCTCGTCGTCGAAGGTCACGGTGCCGGCCTTCGCATCGACGTGCTTCATCGGCACGTAGAGCACGCGGCCCGAGACCGGCGAGATCGGCAGGAACGGCGAATAGGTGGCCTGACGCTCGGCCCCCAGCGTGGGGAGCATGATGCCCATGATGGCGTCGTACGTTTCAGCCGCGCGCATCAGCGCTGCGTCGAACTTGCCGGACTTGTAGTAGTCCGTGGCGCTGGCGAACTCGTAGTTGAAACCGAACGTGTCGAGGAAGCGTCGAAGCATCGCGTTGTTGTGGTGCCCGAAGCTATCGTAGTGCTCGCCGGCATCGAACGGGTTGGGCACGCTGGTCAGCGGCTTGTGCAGATGCGGCTCGAGGAACGACCTGTCCGGTACGTTGTCCGGGATCTTCCGCATGCCATCCATATCGTCGGAAAAGCATAGCAACCGCGTGGGAATCTCGTCACGCGTCAGCAGGCGGAACGCGGTCCGCACCATCGTGGTGCGCGCGACTTCGCCGAAGGTGCCGATATGCGGCAGGCCCGAGGGGCCGTAGCCGGTCTCGAACAGCGCTTCCTTTTTTCCGGTCCTCTGCAGTCGCGCGACAATCTTGCGCGCCTCCTCGAATGGCCAAGCCTTGGCCGTCTGGGCGGCATCGAAGAATGCGGGGTCGAGGGTCGGCAGCGGCGCGGTCACGGCAAGGTCCAGGAAAGCATTGGGAGCGCGGTGGTGTTGCCCGCCTGCCTTGCCCGAGTCAACTGGACAAGCGGCCCGGCAATCCCTAGCTATGCGCCAGTTTCATCGCACCGGACGCCAGAACATGCCGCTTTCTACCCAGGATGGCCTCATCTACCTGATGGTGATCTCCGCCAGTTCGGACGAGAAGGTCAGCGACCGCGAATTGAGCGCCATCCAGGCGCTGGTCAGCCGCCTGCCGGTGTTCGACGGCTACGAGAAGGGTCGCCTCGCCGAGACAGCGCGGAACTGCCTAGACCTGGTCAAGGACAGCCACAGCTTCGACAAGGTGATCGAAATGGTGCTCAGCGCGATCCCGGAGCGCCTGCACGACACGGCCTATGCACTGGCCGTGGAAGTGGCCACCATCGACTTGCGCCTGGCGCAGGAGGAGCTGCGCCTTCTCGAAGATCTGCGCGACCGCCTGAAGGTGGACAGTCTGGTCGCGGCGGCGATCGAAGCTTCGGCGCGGGCGCGATTGCGCAGAGCCTAGTAGAAGCCGATCGGAAACCAGCGCAGATAGAGTTCGTCGAGTACGCCAGAGCGCTTGAGGCGGATCAGGCCATAGTTGATCGCCTCCCGCACGGCTTCGTGTCCGGCAGGCAGTGCGAAGGTGAGCCCTTCGCCGAACAGGTCGGGCCGGAAATAGGCGCCGCCGGCGAAAGCACAACAGCCGGGATTGTCGTTGAGCCAGAACGAGGCGCGCAACGCGTCGCCGAAATAGGCCTCAGCCTTGCCGTCGCGCAGCGCCACCAGTGCCTCGAATTCGGACTCGAACTCGACAGGCTTCGCATCCGGCAGGTAGCGGGTGACAAAGGTCTCGTGTGCCGATCCCCTACGCACCGATACCGTCTTGCCCGCAAGGGCACCAGGGTCGAAATTGGTGGCATCAGTGCGGGTGACGAAGCGACCGGGGAGCATCAGATAGATCGAAGAAAAGTCGAACAGCTTTCCGTTTTCTTCGGTCATCGCCAGCCCCGCCACCAGGGCATCTCCCTGCCCGTCGGCCAGCGCGCTTGCCGCCTGGTCCCACGGCCAGGCCTGGATGGTACAGGCAATCTGGAGATCGGCGCACAGGGCGCGCGACAGATCGATGTTGAAGCCGATCAACTCGCCATTGGTGTCGCGGTAGTTGAAGGGTGGAAAATCCGCGGTGGTGAGAAAGCGGATGGAGGGAACCGCCGTCAGGTTCGGCGCCGTATCGCGGGCGCTCGGGTCGGCGTGATAGGGCAAGGCTTGTCCCAGCGCCGGGCCCACTACCCCCAGCGCCGCCAGCACCGCCAATGCAAGAAATAGCCGCCTCACGCCGGGCTTATCGCGCAATTCGCCCGTGTTGGCGAGTGCTGTCGCGGTGAACAGTTGACCTCGGACCGAATACAGGAAACTACTTACAGTTCGGCTTGCCGTGGCGACCGGGGGCACCGCCTATGCAGCAACGTCCGGACGATATTGCGCTGCTGCGCGCAATTTTGCTCGAGAACTGCATCTCGGACGGAGCGGCGGGGCAGCATCTTGTCGAGACGCGACGGCTCGGCGTCGATCCGCTGGACTATTGCGCGCATCGCTTCGGTCTGGGCTACGCGAATGTCTATGGCCGCGCGGCGCATTGGGCCGGGTTCGCGTTCCATAAAAGTGTGCCACGCGATGTCACGCCGTTCGATGCCGGCGGGTTCCCCGATCTCGATCAACTCAACGGCGTGCGCACCATGCGCGTAAACGTGCTGGGACGCGACGTGGTCTTCGCGACGCCTCCGTTTGCCGGGATTCTTCAGCTCCATGCGAACCGGCAGGGGCGCCCCGAACTCGTGCGAACGCTGTGCATCACGCCGCCCGACGCGATGGAGGCGGCGCTGTGCGCGCGCCACAGCCGAACGCTGCTGGTCGAGGCACGACAGCGGCTGACGCGTCTGTGGGCTGGCATGACTGCAGGCACGGGCCTCAACAAACTGACGCGGCTGGGGTTCACCTTAGCCCTTTGCGGCCTCATCGTACTGGCCATGGCAGCGGGGACGATCAACCGGCCTATCCTCGTTCCGATCTGTGCGGCGCTGTTGCTCGGTCCAGCGCTGTTGCGGCTCGTTGCGGCGATCCCGTTGCCTCCCAAGCCGCCGGTGCGGCTGCTCGCGGATTGGGAACTGCCAATCTATTCGGTGCTCATTCCGCTGCGCGACGAAGCGCGGATGATCCCGATGCTGCGCCGGGCAATGAGTGCGCTGGACTATCCGCCGGAGAAACTGGACATCAAGTTCGTGGTTGAATCGGTGAGTACCGAAACAATTCTCGCGGTTCGCGATGTGCTCGATGATCCGCGATTTAGACTGGTGGTCGTTCCTCATGGGCCGCCGCATACCAAGCCCAAGGCCGCGAATTATGCGCTGCCGCTGGCGCGTGGGGACCACGTGGTCGTCTATGACGCCGAGGATGTTCCCGACCCCGGGCAATTGCGGCTTGCGGCCAGCACCTTTGCCAATGATTCGAGCGTTGCGTGCCTGCAAGCCGAGTTGGTGCCGGAGAATGCCGAGGAGAACCTGCTGACGGCCCTGTTCGCCGGCGAATACGCCGGGCTCTTTGGGCGGCTGCTGCCGGCATTGGCGCAATGGGGCTTTGCGGTGCCGCTGGGTGGAACCAGCAACCATTTCCGCACGGCGGCCCTACGTCGCATCGGCGGCTGGGATGCTGCCAACGTCACCGAGGATGCCGATCTCGGTGTGCGCCTCAGGCGGCGCGGCATGCGCGTCGAGGCGCTCGCGAGTCGTACCTATGAAGAAGCACCGACTTCGCTTCACGCATGGATGGCGCAGCGCACACGGTGGATGAAGGGCTGGATGGTGACCTATCTCGTCCACAGCGTCGCGCCACGGGCATTCCTCCGCGATGTGGGCTGGAAGGCATTTCTCGGCTTTCATGTTCTCGTCGGCGGTATGATCCTCACCGCCCTTCTCCATACCGTGTTCATCGGCAGCCTGTTAGGACTGATGATGTTCGAAGGTTCCGCCGGCTTCAGGCCCGACGACATCTGGGACTGGATCAGCATAGTGGTCCTGGTGGTGGGATACAGTGGCGCGGCAATGCTGGTGCTCAGCGGCATCGCACATCTGCGGGCGTGGCAGATTCTCCCCGTGCTGGTGCTGCTGCCGGCTTATTGGCTCCTGCACTCGATCGCGGCCCTCTATGCCGCGCGGGAGCTCGTCACCAAACCACAGTATTGGGCCAAGACCACCCATGGGCAAACGCGCAAGGCGCGCAACGGCGCGCTGCCGAAATCAATGCCCCTCACAGAGCCCGCGAGGAGCCGAACAGGCTGAGGAGGCGGTCGGCTACCCGGCGATTGATCGCAAGTCATCCGGTGGTACGATGCCGCATGAACCGCATCCATATTGTGGGCGTCAATCCGCGGACCGGCACGACGCTGATGGCGGAGTGCATGCGTCTCTGCTTCGATATCGCTTGCTGGGAGCCGCATGAGGCGAGCCTCAGAAGGTTAAGGCGTTGCAAAGGCGTCTATCTCACCAAAACGCCGTATGAAAT
>JBEBHC010000198.1:0-4847 GCA_040081185.1 Devosia sp.
CCGCCCATACTGGGTCAGCAGGTCGTCCCGCCCTGCGCGCAATATAGCGGCGTCGTCCCATTCCCGATGTCCGTTGAGGGCATAGAAGCAGGCTGCGGCCTCCTCGATTTCCCCGACGCATTCCCAAGGCTTCTGGCCCGCAAGGCCGGTGAGCTCGCGGAACGAGCGCTCGTTGGCCGGGATGTCGAGCAGGTCCTTGCCGAAGATCCCGATCAGCCGGTCCTTGTCCATGACGGGGGCCAGGATGAGGAAGGTGAAGTGGCACTTCGGGCATTCGCCGCACCAGAGCGGGCCGTCATGGCCGCTCAGGCGGAAGTTGCGGTTGCAGCTCGAGAAGACACGGTCGAAGCGTGTTTCGCGCGCGAACATTTTGGCGATCCTGGCTTCAGAGTAGGGACGCAGCAACGAGAAATAGGTCAGGGCGCCGCCGGTGGCGTTGGACAGCACGGAGGCGATGCGGCGTTCGAAGTCGAGCGACTTAGAATATTGATGGTTCACTTCGCGGCCGTCATGAACAGCGTTGCCTTCGGAAGCGGAGCGCTCGTTGGAGAGGATGACGCGGTTGTAGGAAAAGAGGATCGCGGTGAGGGCAGCTATCATCGAGTTGATCGCGGTCGACGGTACATGTCCGTTGTAGTAGCCCGGCTCACTGCCCAAGCGGATCATTTCCTTGTCGAGCGTGCGCGTTACGTAGAGCGGCGTTTTACCAATCTTGCCGACCGATGTGAGGATCGGCCCCTTCGGGTTCACGGCGAAGGGGGTGTATTGGAGGCCCGCTGCTTCGAGCAGTTCCACCGACACCAAGGAGTCCTTGCCGCCGCCGATGGGCAACAGGGCTCGATCTTTCAGCAGCGGTGATGGACGGGCGTGCCGCTTGTCGGCGGGAGCATCGATCCGGATCCGCCCGAAGCGGTTTAGGCTGTTGCGCGCGTAGAATTCGCCGAGGCCATTGGAGTAGACGTCGATGGCGAAATCCCTCTCGACCTCGGTCAAGGCGAAAGCGGCCTCGATGCGTTCGGGTGCTCGAAGCTTGAAATAGCTCACGCCGAGGACAATCGCGGTGAGTTCGAGCAGTTTTATGAAGGCGGCGCTTGCCGCGGCGTCGGCGCTGGCGCCCCCGGGAAACCGCAATGTCTCGGTGAAAGACAATGCGCCCAGACGATAGGAGAAGGATGCGACACCCTCAGAAGGGTCGTAGCGCGGCGCATCGATGTGGAAGGTTTCGGTCAATAGATTCTCAGGCTTAGCCGCAGCACGATATCGGGGCTGAGGCGTTGGAATCCAAATTCGCGCATGTTGCAGCTCCAGCCGCTTCCCTGACGCTCAATCTTGAACAAATTGTAGCGGGCCGGGTCGTCGCTGCTGCGATGGCCCTGAGCCGCACTGGCGGCGGCGACGCCAACCACTGGGACATCGTCGTTTTTTCCCGGTATTGAGAAGATCGAAGACTGGTGCGTGTGACCGTGGAGGATCAATTCCGCGCCGTGCTCAGCAACGACGGCGCGGAACTCGCGCGCGCCGCGCAACCCGACTCGGAAGCTGCCAGCCTCCTGGTTGGGAGGGTGATGGATCATGATGATGCGGAAGTAGCCGGCTTCTCCCATCATCTTGAGAATGCGCGACAGGCGCTCTGCCTGCGCCGCGTCGAAGTCGCCGATGGCGAAGAACGGAGCGCTCGGCACGGCGCTGGAGCATGAAATTACGGCGATGTCGCCGAGCCTGCGGACAAACGGAAAGGCGTTCGTGTCGTCGAGGGTTTCGCCCCGCATGTAGTCGCCCCAGCTGTCCTGGGCGAGCTCAAGCGAACCGCGAACATAGGCGTCGTGATTGCCCGGCGATACGCAGACGCGACCGGGAGGGCCGAGTGCGGCAAGCCATTCTCGCGCGTGCTCCATCTCGTCGGGCAGGGCGAGGTTCACGAGATCGCCGGTGACCGCGATGAAGTCGGGGTTCTGTTCGCGAATGTGACGGACGAGAGTCTCGAGACCATCGCCGGAGAGCGAGTCTTTCCGCCGGATCCGCCAGTTGAGATAACCCGTCATCCGCTTGCCAATCAGCTGACCGGCCCGCAATGGCGGGAGCGGGGCCAAGTGAACGTCGGAAATGTGAGCGAAAGTGGTCACGGGTTCGTGTAATGCCATGCGCCGCGCAGCAAGAAAATGGCCGTTATTGCAGACCTGCCGCGTTTTGCCCCGGCAGCAGGCAGTTCAACGCCCAAGCGAAGTAGAGGAGGGCAATTGAATGAAATTGACGGCGTGGCAACGCGTACGCACCCGAGTCTACCTTTTCCTGGTCGGCGTCAGGCGGCACGTAACGGTCGGGGTTCGCGCCGTCCTCGTCGACGGCCGGAACGTGCTGCTGGTGCGCCAGACCTACATTCCGGGATGGCACTTGCCCGGGGGGGCGTGGAGCCCGGCGAGACAGCAGAGAGCGCCGCAGGACGAGAGGTGATGGAGGAGACAGGTTACGCGGTCACAGGCCGGCCCGCGCTTCACGGGTTGTTTCTCAACCGATGGGTGGGCAGCGACCGTGACTACGTCGCTGTCTATGTCTGGCGAGAGTTTCACGGTCAGCGCGGGTTCACCCCGAATATCGAGATTGCCGAGTGCCAGTGGTTCGACGTTGACACATTGCCGGAAGATGTCGAGCCGGGCACGCGGTTGCGGATCGGTGAGATCGTGGCGGGAACCCTTGCACCGGGGGAATGGCTGGGGTGACCCTACCGGTCCGCGCGATCCTTGAAATCCGGGCGCGGAACATCATTTCTCGTTTACGCGTTAGCCCCATGGTGCTAATGCGAAATTCAGACGCGAGGAGGCGTCCAGGATGGAGAACGTTGCTCACGTGACCCGACGACCCTCATAGGGTCGGCAGCCGGACTTTCGGGTCCCGGTGCGTGTTGTCTCACTCCAATTCTGGGACCTAGTCACATGATCGTTCCGTCTGTCTCGCCGGCCGCGCCGTCGGCCCCTCCGCAACCTGGCTTGCCCGGGATCCGTTTCGCGACCCCTGCCGATGATGCATTTGTCGAAGAGCTGCAGGCGATGGCGTTCGGTCCCGGCCGCTTTGCGCGTACTGCTTTCCGCGTGCGTGAGCGCTTCCCCATCGACACGTCGCTGTCGTTGATCGCTGAGGTCGATGGCACACCGTGCGGTTCGGTGTGGATGACTCCAATCAGCGTCGGTGGCATCGATGGCTACATGCTGGGTCCGCTCGCAACGCATCCGAACTTCCGAAAGCGCGGCGCCGGCAAGATGCTGGCGAAGGAAGTCACGCGTATCGCGCTCGAGCGTGGCGAGGGTAGCTTCGTCCTGCTGGTCGGCGACCGCGACTATTATTGCCCGCTCGGGTGGGAACCTACTACGCTCGGTGCGATACAGTTTCCCGGCCCGGTCGACCCCAGCCGCGTGCTGCTCCTTTCCAGCGATCCCACGCTGGCCGTGCGCCTTGCCGGTCCCATTGCGGCCTGGGGCGCCGGTCGTCTGCAGTAAAGGGGCAATCGTGGCAGCAGCCGACGCGCTGATCGATCGCATCGCGCAGCGGCTGCTCGCCGATCCGCAGGAAGCGGAGGACACCGCTACCCTGGTGCCCGACTGGGAGCCCGAAGGTGGGTTCGACAAGCCTCCACAGCCGGCTGCCGTGTTGATTGCGCTGGTGCGGCGGGGCGATGGACTCACCTTGCTCTACACGGAGCGCTCGCCCGACCTGCGTTCGCATTCCGGGCAGATTGCGTTTCCGGGCGGCAAGATAGATCCATCCGACGACGGTCCTGGCGACGCGGCGCTTCGCGAGGCGAATGAAGAGGTCGGTCTCGACCGCGCCGATGCCCGCGTCCTCGGCTACCTTCCCGCCTACTTCACCGGGTCCAACTATCTGATCACGCCAGTGGTCGCGGTGGTCACGCCGGGCCGCGACTTCGTCGCCAATCCGGGAGAGGTTAGATCGGTGTTCGAAGTGCCGCTTGACCGGCTGCTCGCCCCAGACGGGTTCTCGACCTTCAAGATCGACGCTCGTGGGGCGGTCCACACCACCTGGCAGGTGCTTCATGAGGGGCTTGTCATCTGGGGCATTACCGCCAATCTGACGCGGCGCTTTTTCGAGATCGCGCTTGAGGACGAACTCTGATGCCCATTACGCGGATGGCACTGCAGCGCCTCAAGGACGCCGACTGGCTTCGTGATGCCGAAACACGCGGGCTGTTCGCATTGCTGGATGGCGCGCAGGGGCGGACGCGTGCCGTCGGTGGCGCGGTACGCGACACATTGACTGACCGTCAGCGCGAGCGGGCCGATCTCGACTTCGCGACGGAACTCCTGCCCGAGGAGGTGATGGCGCGAGCCAAAGCTGCTGGCATTGCGGCCTACCCGACCGGTATTGAGCACGGCACCGTCACACTGCGTGGCGAACATCTGGTCGCGGAGGTGACGACACTCCGTGAGGACGTCGACACTGATGGGCGCCACGCGGTGGTGAAATTCGGCACTGACTGGACGCGCGATGCACAGCGGCGGGACTTCACGTTGAACGCGCTATATGTCGGCGCGGATGGTGAGTTGTTCGATCCGCTAGGTGGCGCCGAGGATTGCCTCGCCGGGCGAGTGCGCTTCATCGGCAATGCGGCCGAGCGCATTCGAGAGGACCGGCTGCGCGTCTATCGCTTCTTCCGGTTCTCGGCGAGCCACGGCAACGAGCATTTCGACGAAGTGGGGCTCACGGCGGTGACTCGCGCAGCGGGGGATCTCGACGAACTTTCGGCTGAACGCGTGGGCTTTGAAATGCGCCGTATGTTGTCGCTGCCGCGCGTGTCCAAGACGTTGCGGGCGATGGTAGTGGCCGGCGTGCTGAGT
>JBEBHC010000407.1:0-1224 GCA_040081185.1 Devosia sp.
ACGCAGCAGGATCCGGCGCGCCGATTGGTGCTCACCAATGCCGTTTACTTCAAAGGCAAGTGGCAGCAGCAATTCTCCGCCAACGCGACGCGCGATGGCGACTTCTTCGCCGAGAGCGGCGCAACGCAGCGCGCGCGGCTGATGCGCAAGGTTTTCCGCACGCCGTACTATGAGGGCGAAGGCTTTCAGGCGGCTGAATTTCTCTACGACGATGGCGCGTTCTCGCTTGCGCTGTTCCTGCCGCGGGCGCGCGACGGACTGGCGGCCCTCGAACGGCAGCTGATGGGCTCGACGCTGGATCGCTGGCTTGCCGATTTGGATTCAGCCGAACGTCCGCGTCTTGATGTGACGCTGCCGAAAGTCGAGATGCGCACGGACTATGATCTGGTGCGGAAACTCCAATCGCTTGGCTTGCGGCTCGCGTTCATGGATAGCGCGGACTTTTCCGGCGTTACCGAGCAAGAACAACTGGCGATCAGCGCCGTGATCCACAAAACCTTCCTCGCCATCGACGAGGAGGGCACGGAAGCCGCGGCTGTCACCGCCATCGACATGCGCGCGACTGCGATGATGCCGCAGCCAGAGGCGCCGCCGATCGTGTTCAACGCCGATCACCCGTTCTTCATCGTGCTCCGCCACAAACCCACGAACACCAAGCTTTTCATGGGCCGCGTGGCGCAGATCTGAGTTGGGAACTTTCTCGACACACTCTGACAAAACGCTGTGCGGACTATGAGCCTCCGCCCCACTGCCGGTTCAGAGGGGCGGAAGCATAGTGCGCTCCAGACGAAGGGCTGTCGCTCCCCCGCGCAGCCCGTTTCGTCGAGGAGCAAAACCATGAAACGTATCGCAATCGCTGTAGCGGCGGGGCTGATGTTAGCCGGCCCGCTCGCGACTACAGCGTCCGCCCAGAACTACGATCGCGGCAATCGCGGCGACCAAAGCGATCAGCGCGGCGACAATCGTGACCGCAGTGATGACCGTGGCGACCGCCGTAACGACAACGATCGCGGCCGTGACGACAACCGCGGCGATCGCGCCAACGACCATCGCGGGCGTGGCGACAACGACTGGAATCGCGGCGATCGCCGCAATGATCGCAACGACAATCGTTGGAACGACGCGCGCAACAACGGCTACAGCTATAATGGCCGCTGGTATTACGGCCCGCCGCAAGCCGCGCATCGTGGCTACCAGGCTGGCTATCGCGATTGGCGCCGCGGC
>JBEBHC010000408.1:0-1222 GCA_040081185.1 Devosia sp.
CTTCGTCGACCCGTTCATCTGGGCCAAGCTGCTCGACGGGCTCACTGACTACATGCGGCGCCATCAGATCACGCGCCTTGCGGATCTCGTCGGCGCGCTCGACATCACCTCTCCGGCGAAGGCGCACGCATGAACCCGATTCTCGTGGCGCTCGACGTCGACTCGGCCGAGAAGGCCCTGGCGCTGGCCGACCGGCTCAAGGGAGCCGTGGGCGGCTACAAGATCGGCAAGCAGCTCTTCACCGCCGTGGGGCCGTCTGTCGTGCGCGCGCTCGCAGGCCGCGGCGAACGCGTGTTCCTCGACCTGAAGTTCCACGACATCCCGAACACGGTGGCTGGCGCCGTGGCCTCGGCCGTCGCCACCGGCGCATGGATGGTGAACGTGCACTGCTCGGGCGGCGGCAAGATGATGCGCGCGGCGGCCGATTCGGCCGCGGCCACGGCCGCGACGCTCGGGCGTCCGCGGCCGCTCGTCATCGGCGTGACCGTGCTCACGAGCATGGACGAAGCGGCGCTCGCCGAAGTGGGCACGACGCGGTCGGTGATGGACCAGGTGCTGCATCTGGCGCGCCTGGCGCAGGCCTCGGGGCTCGACGGCGTGGTCGCGTCGCCGCTCGAATCGACGGCGATTCGCGCCGCCTGCGGCCCGGACTTCGCGATCGTCACGCCGGGCATCCGCGCCGCAGCCGACGTGGGCAAGGACGATCAGGCCCGCACGATGAGCGCCGCCGACGCCGTGGCGGCCGGCGCCACCTACCTCGTCATCGGCCGTCCGATCACCGGCGCCGCTGATCCGCGGGCGGCCGCGTCGCAGATTCTCGCGCAGCTCGGCTGAGCCGAGCGCCACGCCTGAAACGACAACGGGCCGGCCCCAGAGGGCCGGCCCGCGTCATGTACCGCCGAACCCGCGTCTACTTCGCGGTGATGACGAAGTGGCCGCGGCGGTTCTGCTGCCAGCAGGCTTCGTTGCTGTCGGAGCAGAAGGGCGTCTCCTTGCCCTTGCTGATCACGACGATGCTGCTCTCGGGCACGCCCAGGCTGACGAGGTAGCCCTTCACCGAGGTCGAGCGGCGCTCGCCGAGGCTGAGGTTGTATTCCGCGGTGCCGCGCTCGTCGCAGTGGCCTTCCACCGTGATGCGCAGCGACGGCCACTTCTTGAGGTAGTCGGCGTTGGCCTGCAGCGGACCGCGGGCATCTTCGCGCACGCCGTACATGTCGAGATC
>JBEBHC010000409.1:0-1218 GCA_040081185.1 Devosia sp.
TATAATAAGCTTTTACTTCTCCTGGTGTTACCTGAATGTCTTTTGTAATTCCTTGTTGAACGGTTTGCGCTCTTAATTTATCTTCAATTTGCTCATAACATTTTACGCCGATAGAAATTTCCTCAAGCGATTCTGTAAAAAAATTTGCGTATGAAAGCGGAATCACAAATTCGGCCACCCAGATTTTTGGTGCGCCGATTAGTGGGTCATTTATTGCAAGGTTATTTTGTGGCATAAATTAAAAACTCCTTATTTCCTTCTTTTCCAAGGATAGGGCTATCAGTAATTCCGATAACTTTCCAGCCCTCATCGTTTAGCCATTGGCTGATATTTGCGCAAAGGGCAGGATAAATGCTTTCGTCTTTCACAATTCCTTTGGATAAATTTTCGCGCCCAACCTCGAATTGTGGCTTGATTAAAGCAATCAGTGAGCTGTGAGCAGTAAGCTGTTTTTTGCTGCTCCCTGCTTGCTGCTTACTGCTTGCTAATTTTAAAGCTGCGGGCAGGGCCTTTGTCAGGCTGATGAAGCTGACATCACAGACGATTAAATCGATGGGTTGGGGAATCAGTTCGGTATTTAAATCTTTAGAATTAGTTTTCTCCATCAGGACAATTTGCGGGTGGTTGGCAAGGCGAGGGTGAAGTTGTGCATGGCCGACATCCACCGCATAAACTTTAGCAGCGTGTCTTTTTAGCAAAACCTCGGTGAAGCCTCCTGTGGAAGTGCCAACATCAAGGCAAACTAAGCCTTCTGGGTTGATGTGCCAATGGTCGAGCGCGCCGACAAGTTTGAGGGCGGCACGGCTGACATATTGCTCGGTTTCTGCCAGTTTTAAGACGATATCAATGGGCACGTTTTGGCTTGGTTTGGTAAGCAATCCGCCACATTCAGCGCTAACCAGCCCTCCCTCTATCATCTGTGTTGCTTTGGAGCGGGTTTCGGCGATGCTTGGCCATGCGCTCGATTGGACGCAACTGGAGGTATTTCTTCCACCAGATGCTAGTCCGGCGCTGCGGCGCTCGGCTTTGGCGTCCAGCTTCCTTGCCATGCTCGAATTGGCGAAGCAGGGTAGGGTGGAATTGCAGCAGGAAACAAGTTTTGCACCGTTGATGGTGAAACGGAGCGCGGGGGCAGGGATATGATGATTGAGCATGATCCGGCGGTGCGAGCAGTCGAAGCCACGCTTTTTGCATCCGATGCCCCGATGTCGGTTGAAC
>JBEBHC010000410.1:0-1217 GCA_040081185.1 Devosia sp.
AACGTGCTCACGGCCACGCCCACACCACGCACGGTAGAGCCGTTGCGCTTGCCCGACCGCGCCTTTCGCTCGTCCCAGCGGAACGCCTCCTTGCCACGATCGAGGGCTTCCCTGAGGAAGGCGCTCGTGGCGTAGGCGCGCTCGCCCTTCGCATCCGCCGGGCCGATCTTGGCCTTGCCTTCCGGCGCGTTGATGCGGCGCAGCGCCACCTGATCGATGCCGAGCTGACGGGCCGCCTTCGCCATCACCGGTTCGACCACCATGATGGCCTGCAGGCCGCCGGGCTGGCTCTGGGCACGACGCGGCGGCGTGTTGGTGAGCACCGTGATGCCGCGCGATCGCATCGCCTGCGGCTGGTAGAGCAGCGACACGAAACGTCCGCCGCTGTTGGCATCGGCCTGCGCCTCGTAGGCGCTGTTCTCGCCCACGAGGAAGAGGTCGAGCGCCAGAAGCTTGCCGTCTTTCGCGAAGCCGGCCTTGACGCGTCCGTGCACGGCCGGGCGGATGCCGCCGATGTACTGCTCTTCCTCGCGGGTGATGCGCATCATCACCGGCGCGTTGGTCTTCTTCGCGAGCAGCGCCGGGATCATGCTGTGCACCGAGCCGGTGGCGCGCGCGCCGAAGCCGCCGCCGGTGTATTCGGTGATGAGCACGACGTCCGCGGCCGGGATGTTCATCCAGCGCGCGATCGCCGCCACCGTCTGCACGGCGCTCTGGGTGCCGGAATGGATGTGGAGCTTGCCGTTCTGCCACCAGGCCAGCGCCGAGCGCGGCTCGAGAATGTGATGCTGGTTGTTGGCGACCGAGAAGGTCTCGTCGAGCACGAGCGCGGCGTTCTTGAAGCCGGCCTCGAGATCGCCGTACGACCAGTCCACCTGGGGCGTGCCGGTGGGGAGTGTGCCCTCGTCCACGCCGGAGAAGTCCTCAGCGGTCCACTTGAGCTCCTGCACGTCGAGCGGACCGGGTGGCTGGCCGGGCACCGTCGCCGGGCGTCCCCAGGTGTTGCCTTCCACACGCGGGTTGGGCCCGTCGGGGCGGAGACTCGTGAGCGGATCGACGACGAACGGCAGCTGTTCGTATTCGACGTGGATCGCTTCGATGGCCGCGGCGGCCGTCTCTTCATCCACGGCCGCCACTGCGAGAATCGGCTCGCCGGCGTAGACGGGTTCGTCGGTCAGCGCACGTTCGGCCTTCGGATTGGCGCGGATCGTCTCGCC
>JBEBHC010000199.1:0-4815 GCA_040081185.1 Devosia sp.
GCAATGATCAGCG
Organism: Devosia sp.; assembly: GCA_040081185.1. Taxonomy (GTDB): domain Bacteria; phylum Pseudomonadota; class Alphaproteobacteria; order Rhizobiales; family Devosiaceae; genus Devosia_A. Next base: position 14 of record JBEBHC010000199.1, read on the forward strand.
GCACGAGGATCAGTGCTGCCGCGAAGATCACCAGCAGCCGGAACCGCAGCGGGCTCGGCAGCGCAGCCTGCCAGCCACCACGGGGACGTGCCGAAATCTCCCAATTGCCCGACGGTAGTGCCACGATGCCGGTGACAGGCATGTCGCTGAGAATATCGGGCACACCGTAGAACTGTGCGCCATCGGCCCCCAGACCGTCCTTGCCTACGAGAGCGACTTCGATGCTGAGGTCAGGGTCGGTGAGGCCGCTCTCGGCGTAGAGGCGCTCCGCATCGACGACAGCCGACACGATGCCCCAGAAACTCTTGCCGCCGCTCGGCGCATCGAGGAATACCGGGAAGCGGCCGACGAACCCGGTGCCACCCTGGACGAGCTGGACCGGGCCGGCGAGCACCAACTGCCCGGTGTCGCGCGCCCGGAGCGCCGCCTCCCGCTGTGCGGCGGTCTTGTTGTAGTCGAGCCCGATCGCCTTTTCGTTGCCCGCGAGCGGATACATCAGCGACACCACGAGGTTGGGTGCGCCGGCAACGTTACGAAGCTGGGTGTTGTGCTCGAACAGCCCCTCGGCCAGTGCGGCAAAGCGCGTCTGCGACATCAGCGGCTCGGTTTGCAGCGTGGCGATCAGCCCGCGCACCAGTTGCATGTTGCCTTTGATGTTGCCTTCGAGCCGGGCCCGGACGACCCCGAGTTCACGCGCCACGACGGCGCGCAATTGCTGTTCCTGCACCAGCCGGTTCTGCGCATCGGCGAACAGGCCCGAGCCGACCACGACGGCGACCGCCAGCAGACCCACCAGATTGGCAGGCCGCAAAGCTGCGCGCAGGAAGGATGGCACCATAGTAGTTGTCCCGTCGAACCCGGCCACGCTAGGGCCAAGGCTTTAAGGCTGACTTAGCGGCAATGCCGGGGATATCCGGTGCTTTGCCCGATGGTTGACCAAGCCATAATTTCTGCGGCGATCGAGGGAGCCGCGCGACTGAGCACGTACTTTCAGCCGGTCCCCCGACCTGACCGTCGGAAACCGGCCCGCCTCCTGCCCGGAGGCGCGCGGTCCGCCTGTTGAGCGGACAAAGCGGAGCTTGACCGTCCGGATTGCGGCTCTACCATGCTGTATGCCCGCATACGGACCGCCCATGCTGCACAATGACCGACTATTGCCGGCCGACCCAGCGACGCGCGGCATCGCCCGGGCGCTGGCCTGCGATTTGCCAGAAGCGGCGTCCCGGCTATGATGGAAACACTTTCGCCCAAGACGATCGATGAGGTTCGCGGGCACGTGCACCGCTATGCCTATGATCGCAGCACCATCCGGCCCGGCATCGTGCACCTCGGGATCGGCGCGTTCCATCGCGCGCATCAGGCCGTTGTGGTCGATGATCTGCTGTCGGAAGATCCGAGCTGGGGCATTGTCGGTGCGAGCCTGAGGCGGCCCGACACCAAGGACGCACTCGCGCCGCAGGACGGGCTCTACAGCCTGCTCGTGCGCGACGGCGGCGGAACGAGCGCTCGAATTATCGGCTCCGTGGTGAGCCTGCTCGATGCGCGGCGTGAACGAGACGCGCTGCTCGAACGCCTGGCCGATCCGTTGACGCGGCTGGTATCGCTGACCATCACCGAGAAGGGCTATTGCTACAACGCGGTCACATCCTCGCTCGATGAGACGCATCCCGAGATCGCGGCCGATCTCGCCGATGCGCGCAACCCCTCGACAGCTGCGGGGCTGATCGTCGAAGCGTTGCGTCGGCGCCGCAATGCCGGCATTGCGCCGTTTACCGTGATGAGCTGCGACAACCTGCCAAACAATGGTCGGGTAACTGCGCGGATCGTCACCGACTTCGCCGAGGCGATCGATCCCGCACTGGGTGCATGGGTGCGCACCAACGTTGCCTTCCCTGGCACCATGATCGACCGCATCGTCCCCGCAACGACCGATGCCGACCGCGCCGAGGCGCTGGAGATGCTGGGGCTGGAGGATCGCTGGCCGGTTGTCGCCGAGCCCTTCCTGCAATGGGTTGTAGAAGATCGTTTCAACGGTCGCCGTCCGCCGCTGGAATTGGGCGGCGCACAGTTCGCCACCGATGTGCTGCCCTATGAGCGGATGAAATTGCGCATGCTCAACGGCGCCCATTCGATGATGGCCTATCTAGGATATCTCGCGGGCCACGAATATGTCTCGCAGGTCGTCGCCGACCCACCGTTCCGCCGGTTCATCGAGGGAGCGTGGGATGCCGAGATTGCCCCGACGCTGACCATGCCACCGGGTGTGCTCGAAGACTATGCGGCGGCGCTGATGAAGCGCTTCTCCAACCCGGCGCTGAAGCACCGCACCTACCAGATCGCCATGGATGGCAGCCAGAAATTGCCGCAGCGGCTGGTCGGTACCATCGCCGACCGTTTGCGGCGTGGCCTGCCGGTGGATCGGCTGGCGCTCGGCATAGCGGCCTGGATTACCTATGCCCGCGGTACCGACATGCAAGGCAAGCAGATCGACGTGCAGGACCCGCACCGGGAGGATTTCGTCATCGCGGCGGGTCGCGCCCTCGGCGATCCAGAGGCACTGCTCGACAACTTCCTCAAGCTCGATCGCATCTTCACGGAAGACGTACGTAACTCGCGCCACTTCCGCCGCACGCTGGCGGCGCAGTACGAAACACTGCACCAGCTCGGACCGGCCGAGGCCGCACGCCGCGCCGCCTGACCTATTCGGCGCCTGTAGTGGTGCACGCCATGCGTAAACCGACCGTCGGCAGCGAATAAGGACGCCGGTCACCGGTGCGCGGCATGGCACCCCAGGCTGACAGCGGCAGGGTTGATCCTTCCGTGGCGTAGGAGCCGCCCATCACCACGCCGTCGCTGCAACGATCCGTCGGACCGAGGCTGTCATAGTCGCATGTGTCGCCCGGCGTGGCTGCGGCCGGAACGGCGCGGTCGATGCCTTCGGGGACATTTGCATCCATCGTCGAGGCATCGTCGGACACCCATTCCCACAGATTGCCGATCATGTCGTAGAGCCCGGCATCGGAGGGCGGCGTGTAACCCGTGCGCTGCGCGGCTGCCCCATCCATGCCCGATCCGCAGTTGAGACAGACCGGCTCGCTGTCGGCGATGGCCGCCTCCCATGTCGCGGGACCCGCTTTCGAGTATGTAGCCGCCGCGAGCCATTCGCGCGCCTGCGGCAGCCGGTACGCCTCGCACACCTTGCGCGTGCGATTGCGGTCGGCGGCATTGAGCCAGTCGACATACTCGCTGGCATCGTACCAGGTGACGTTGCCGGCCGGACGGTCGCCGCGGCCCAGTCCGTCATCGGGCAGGTAGCGCGTGCAGCCCATGGCGCGATAGCACGCGTCCCATTCGGCGTAGGTAATCTCGGTGCGGCTGAAAGCGATGTCGCCCTCGAGTCCGGGCAACCGCGTCATCGTCGGGCAGTCGATACACTCGGTGAATTCGTTGCCGCCGAGCCGCTTGCGCCGCTCCGCGAGCAATGCCTGTTCCTGGTCGATGCCGGCCGCGGCACGCGGGGCCGCGCCGCCCGGCGTCAGGAAGATGAAATCGCCGAGCTGGGTGTAATCGACGTCCGGCGGTGCATCGGGACGCGGATGGGCCGGGTCACCGACGCGAGGGACGACCGCGAACACGGGATCGTTCGGCGCGCCCTCGAGCCGCGTCTCGCGCGCCACGCGCCCGCGCACGAACTGCGCCAGCTCGCCGCCGAGGATCAGCCCGTCGCCATCCGCATCGGCCTGTCCCGCCAGCGCATCCTCGATGGCCTTGGGGAAGGGATTGTCGCGGTCCGGCACCGTCTGGTCGTTGCTGCCGGCGGTGAGGATCATGCGCGCGCTCTGGCTGAGCAGGTGGAGCGTCCAGTCGGCCGTGGCATCGCTCAGCGCATCGACCGGCTTGTCCTTGAGACCGGTGGCCGCCTCGCGCGTCGGACGCGGCAGCATGGCGCCGGAGAAACAGGAATCGAGGAAGACGAACACATGCTGCGGATCGAGATCGAGGATGGTCTTGCTGAACTCGCGCACGGAATAGCCGTTGGGGACTTCGCCCTTGTCGGCCACGCCGGCATCGGAGGTGATGAGATAGCCGTCGACATCCTCGCCGGCCGGGCGCGGGAAGTCGGGATCGGCGAAGCCGTGCGTCGAGATGTAGATCACGAGGCGTGCATCGCCCTGGCCGTCATGCGCGCTGCGGAAGGCGCGGATGCGCTTGTCGAGTTCGGCATGCGTCATCCGTCCGCTGACCTGGCTGCCGGGATCGATGGCAAAGCCGGCGCCCTCAAACAGCGACCACATGCGATCCATCTCGCCGTGGACGCCGCCGAGATTACGCCAGACCGGATTGTCGAACTCTGAGATGCCGATCAGCAGCGCATAGCTTTTCGCCATCTGCGCTTCGATCTTGTCGCGTGTGCGGTCGCGCTGCGCCTCGGTGGTCTTGGGCACGATGCTGGGGCCGGCAATCGCCTGCCCCGCCACCAGGGCCATCAGCGCGACGAGGATAATGGCTGTGAACCTACCGGCGCGCATGGATGTTCCCCTGCGCGTCGGCATGTTCGGCAGCTCGGGCGGCAACACAAAGCTGCGCCCGCTCCGGCGTCACGTGGATGCGCCAGGCGCCGCGCAGCACGGAGGCGAAGTCATCGCGCCGTGCTGCCGCTCGACAGCGAGGCGATGGCGGCGATGGCTCGCGGGCTGATTGACCGCGACATCGACGTCGAGGCCGTCCTCGACAACGGCATGGACGAGGTTCGCCGGGCTCGCGACAGCCGGCGCGATGACTTCGCCTCCGTGCTGCGCGGC
>JBEBHC010000411.1:0-1214 GCA_040081185.1 Devosia sp.
GTTCATCGACAGTGTCGGTGCTGACCGTTGCGACGCGCCAGCCGCGCCGTTCGATCTGCGGGCGGATGCCTTCGATCTCAATCATCTGTTGCTGGCAATACGGACACCAGTCCGCAGCGCGCGTGACAAGCAACACAAGGCCATTTTCGCCGCTCAATGAAGCCAGATCCCGCTGCGCGCCCGCCTGATCCATCGCCGAGATGGGAGGCAGCACGTCCCCAACGTTCGGCCCGAACTCCTGCGCATGCGCAGAGCTCATGCCGGCGACCACAAACACCGCCGCTACAATTGCCTTGCGCCAAGCCATATGCACCATCCTCAGTCCGCCATGGAAACATTCGCGCGGGCCTTGCATCTGGTTACAGGTTGCGCTCGCCGTCGCTGCAGGCGCGAAGAGCCAGCGAAGCGCCGCCCATCATCGTGAACAATATCGGTAACGACTTTGATTCACTGCGCGCTGCATTCGAGTTCGCATTCGTCCGTCAAGATGCATCATGGTTGAATGCAGAAAAGCCGCCTTCTTCAAGCCGCCAAACACATGGTCGTTCAACACGTTAAGTGTCTCACCGACGAAATCTACCCCAGATTATACCCCTCCCACTGTATCCGAAATTTTAGGCTCGTGTCGCTTCGATTGAGACAGGCTGCGACGGATCGCTGATGCAGAGACCCGAACGAAGGGCTTCAAAGAGCTTGCCGTACTTGGATGCGATGTCGAAGTCGCTCTATCCCCAAGATCCGAGTTAGATACATCGGCGCGCGTTCGCCGCTTAGCGGACATTCGCGACCTCTAGGCCTAGGCAAGAACCCTCCAAAAGGGTCCATCGTTTGGGTTTGCTGCGAACCTAGAAATCTCACAACCGGCTCATAGTCTCCGTTCGATGGGGCGCCGCTTAGTTTAGTTAGAAGTGCGGCCCAACCGATATCCAACACCTCGCACTGTTTCGATCACGTCGCGCGCCCCTGCTGCCTCAAGTTTCTTTCGCAGACGGCTCAACGCATGTTCGACAGCAGCGGGCGTGATGTCCTCACCAGCGCCCATCTGATTGAGCAGAGCTTCTCGGGTGAATACTTGGCCGGGCCGGCGAACAAAATGGGCAAGCAGCGTCATATCCTGGGCAGTGAGGAGAAGCTCGGTTTCACTGAAGAAAGCCCGCCAGTTCGTCATGTCCAAGCGAAGCGCGCCAAAGGAAATAACCTCGGCAGCCAGCGCC
>JBEBHC010000412.1:0-1213 GCA_040081185.1 Devosia sp.
GTGGTGTCGCAGGCCGATCTCGTGCTGGTAGTCGAGCCAGGCCTGGTCGTAGTCGGCGCGTGCGGTGTCGAGGATCCACTGACCGAAGCGGCGGCGAACGGCGCCGAGGTAGTCGCCGAGGGGCGCGCCGCTGTCGCGATGTGTGAAGGAGGCGAGCAAGTGGGGCTGGGAACCGACAAAGCCGTACCACACGTCGAGGATGGCCTCGACCTGGTCTTTGACCACGTCGTACGACTGACGCAGGGCTCGCACATCCTGGTCATCGAAGAGCACACTCTTCTGCATCGTGGCGAAGGCTTCGAGTGAGAGCGGTGAGCGCGCGAGCGTCTGCGCGCCTGCCGAATAACCGGGAATCTCTGGTGTCATGGTCACTGCTCCTTGGTGGCGTCAAGGCACACATCTCCCCACACGGCACCCTGCCGTGATGTCGCCCCGTGTGCGGTTCAGGCGTTGGCTGCGAAGCGCGCCCAGTGCAGGCGCTGTTGCTCCTCGGAGGCGGGCTCGTGGTCGGTGCAGTCGAGGCGCAGTTGCGACTCCGCCATTGGCGCATCGACGAAGGCGCAGTGGTGAGGCGTGGCGCCCTCTCGCACGTGCGGACGGAAGTGGGTGCAGCTGATACACATGCGCTGCACCGGGATCTGTCCCTCCTGCTGGAGCGTGCGAATCATCTTCATGAGGGCCGTCAGGAGCGTCGCCTGCTCGCCGAACGTCAGCGTCCCGACGGCCTGAGTGAGGAACTCCGGCCACGCCCGCGCCTTCACCGCGAGGCGGCGGCCGGCGGCGGTCAAGCGCAGCAGGCGCGCCCGCGGGTGTCGTTCGTCCGGCATGCGGCGAACGAGATCCTTCGTGACGAGTGTTGAGACGGCCTCGCTGATCGTCGGCAGTCCGATACCGAGGCGCGTGCCGACGTTCGAGGCGGTGAGGCCGTCCTCGGCAGCGAGGAGCGCCAGAATCTGTCCCTGCGTCGGTGACAGTCCGTGTTCATTGGCGTGGCTCCACTCCTGGTGCTTGAGCGCGAGCCCGAGCTTGTGCAGGCCCGTGGCGATGCGCCCATCGAGCGGAGGGGAATCGAGCGGCGACAGCGGCGGCGAGCCCATGGCAGTGACTTTAAGTTCGGACTCCGAATACGTCAAGCCCTTTCCCCTGGCAGCCGTATGACGGCGATCATGCAGTTCCGTCCCTGACTCAGGTAGCGTTCGGGGCACCTCTAACG
>JBEBHC010000200.1:0-4803 GCA_040081185.1 Devosia sp.
CCAATCCCCGGCCCCAGAGACGACTCTGGAACCGCCGGCCGCCTCACCACCCGTTCGCCGCGTCCGCCCGCGTGGTGAAGTGGGGACAATGTACCGCGAGCCCTGTGAGTGAGAAGAAGTGTCGAGCAGGCCGGGACTTGCGGCGCGCAGGCAAAGGGTTGGCGCGTGCCGCAGCAATGCAAAAGGCCCGGATCGCTCCGGGCCCTTGTTGTTCTCGCTGCTGTCAGCTTACTCGGCGGCTTGTCGCTTCGGCTCGACTTCGTGGTCGTCGGCGGGTTCGGCTTCGGGCGCCGGGGCAGGGAGTGTTTGGTCCTCGGGCACTTCCACTTCCACACCTTCCGGCGTCACCATGGTGCGGCGGCGGAACAGGGCGTTGAAGGCGCGGCCCGGGGCGTACCAGAGGGCGACGAAGAAGCCGGCGATCTGGTGGCCCGCAACCTTGGGCGCAACGATCATCACCGGCACCATCACCAGGGTCAGCGTCGTCGACACGAACAGGCCCGACACCAGGGCGAGGCTGAGCGCCACGAACCACGTTCCGGCGAGACCGCCGATATTGATCTCGCGGCCGATAAAGTCGAACTCGACGTTGAGGGCCATCGGGATCACTCCGAGCGCCGTCACCGTTGCGGTGAGCAGCACCGGACGGACACGCTGGCTGATGGTCAGCAGCATGGCCTTGATCGGCTCGACACCATCGTCGCGGTTGTAGTGATTGTAGGTGTCGGTGAGCACGATGCCGTTCTTCACCACGATGCCTGCCAGAGCCACGATACCGAGCCCCGTCATGATCATCGAGAACGGCGAGCCGGTGATCGCTAGGCCGAGCATGACGCCGGCCAGCGACATCGCCACCGTCGAGATGGTGACAACCACCTGCCAGAAGCTGTTGTACTCGATTAGCAGCACCAGCGCGATCATGGCCAGCGCAATCACGAAGGCCTTGCTGATGAAAGCAAACGTTTCCGCCTGCTGCTCATCGGCACCGCCATAGACGATATGCGTGTTGGCCGGAATGGCGCCCGAAGCAAGCTGCTCCTTCTCCCATTCCTTGATCTGGTTGACCTTCTGGTTGGAGTCGACGCCCGGCAAAACGTTGGCCGCAACGTTCATCGAGTAGACGCCGTCACGCCGGATCAGCGTCGCCACCTTCTGCACCGGAGTGCGGGTGATGAAGTTGGACACCGGCACCTGGCCACTGGCCGTGGTGATGCGCAGCGAGTCGAGTGCATCGAACGTGCGCTCTTCGAGCGGCAGGCGGACGCGGATGTCGAGCTCATCGGTCGAGTCATCCGGCCGGTAGGTGCCGATGCGGACGCCCGAGGTGACGAGCTGCACGTAGGGGCTGAGCTCGCGCACGCCGATGCCGTATTTGGCGGCGGCGACACGATCGATATTCACCTGCCAGTCGATCCCGGGCGAGGGACGCCCGTCTTCGACGTCGATGGTGTCGGAGACGTCGTTCTCGACATAGTTCCTAAGCTTGGCGACGACGGGAGCGAGGTCGGCATAGTTGGTGCTTTCAACGCGCAGGTTGATCGCCTTGCCGGCCGGTGGGCCCTGTTCCTGCGCCGAGATCTGCACCTCGAGGCCGGGGATGGTCGCGACCTTGTCACGGATGTTCTGGAAGATTTCCTTGGCCGGCACACGCTCGGACCACGGGATGAACTGCAGCTGGAACGAGCCGATGGTATCCGGCGGCGCACCGCCGCTGCCGAAGCCGCTGCCGCCGCCGAAGGTCATCACCGAGTCCTGGATGCCCTGGACGGTGAGGATGCGAGCTTCGACCTCGGCCAAGTAGTCGCGAATCTCGACCGGCGAGTAGTTGCCACGGGCGATGACGTTGACCGTGCCCTGCTCGGGCTCCTGCTCGGGGAATGCGGTAAAGCCCGAGGGATGCGCGAACATGAAGATCGCGACCACAAGTGCGAAACCGACGGGCAGGGTGACCAGCGGATAGTGGATCAGCTTGCTCATCATGCGCACATAGACGCCCGTGATGCCGCTGACTTTGTTCACGTCGAACTTGTCGGGATACATCACGATGTCGGCCTTGGCCTTGGCGACCGGGTCGACATGCGTGCTGGCGATCAGCGAACCGATGATCGGCATGAAGATGAGCGCCGAGACGAGAGAGGCGCACATCACCACGATCACGATCGTGGGCAGGTAACTCATGAACTTGCCGATGATACCCGGCCAGAACAGCAACACGATGAAAGCGCAGAGCGTCGTCACGGTCGCCGAGACGACCGGTACGAACATCTTCCTGGCCGCCATGATAAAGGCTTCGCGCCTGGGCACGCCTTCCTGCAGCTTTCGTTCGGCATACTCGACCACCACGATGGGGTCGTCGACGAGCACGCCGACGGCCATCACGAGACCGAACATGATCATCATGTTGAGCGTCATGCCCAGCATGGAAGTGACGAGGAACGCGATCATGAACGAGATCGGGATCGACATGCCGATCATGAGGGCAGGGCGGAGACCGAGCGTCGCGACGCAGGTGATCAGCACCAGCGCGACGGCCGTCAGCACCGCAGCCTGCAGCGACGTGAACAGGCTCTTGGCCGATTCTGACTGATCGAGCAGGAACGAATGCTGGATGCCGGCCGGCCAGGTCTTCACCTCTTCGGCGACGGCACGCTTCACCTCGTCGACAACGCTGATGACGTTGGTATCGAGCTTCTTGACCACGGCGAGCGTGATGGCCGGCTGGCCGTTGACATGGGCGTAGCTGGTCGCATCCTTGAAGGTACGGGTGATCGACGCCACGTCACCAAAGGTGACGACCGTATCGCCCGAGGTCTTGATCGGCAGCGAGTAAACGTCGGCCGCGGTCGTGATGAGGCCGGGCACTTCGATGTTGAACGAGCCTTGGCCGGTATCGAGCGTGCCGCCCGGGACCACGAGGTTGTTCTTGGCGAGGGCGTCGAACAACTGGGCGGCCGTCAGGTTGTAGGCCTCGAGCTGATCCATATCGATGGTGACGGCCAGCATCTCGTCGCGCGAACCGCTGAGGTCGGCGGACTGGATGTCGGGCAGCTTTTCGATGGCGTCCTTGAGGGCCTTGGCCTTCTGCACCAGCGCGCGCTCAGGCACGTCGCCATAGACGGCAACCGAAATCGAGGGGAAGCTTGCGGTGGAGACCGTGGTGACGGTGGGCGTCGTGGCGTCATCCGGCAGTTCGCCCGTGACGCCATCGAGCTTGGCGCGCACGTCGGATAGCGCCTTGTCCTTGTCGACATTCACGTCGAACTCGAGCAGCACCGACGCGTGCCCGGTGGATGAGGTCGTCGTGTAGTTCGACAGGCCGTCGACATCCTTCACGCGATCTTCGATCGGCTTGCCGAGCAGGCGCTCTGCGTCGGCCGGTGACACGCCCGTCTGGCTCACCGAGATGTAGAAATAGGGAATGTCGATCGCCGGGAAGCTCTCGCGCGGCAGCGAGGCGTAACTCATGCCGCCGGCAATGAGCAGAATGGTCATGATGGTCAGGACCACTCTGGGCATGCGCAGGATGCGCTCGAGAAGGTTCATCATGACGTGACGTTCTCCTGGCTAACCGGGGTCTCGACCGCAGCTGGTGTGCTGTCGGCCGTGCGCGCATCGACGACCTGGCCGGGCTGGACGTATTCCTGCCCGACGGTAATGACGTTGACCTTGAAGGGCAGGCCGACCACCCAGACGCCGTCGCGCGTGTCCTTGACGATGGTCACGGCGTGGAAGGCGACCTTGTCACCCTCTTCGACGGTGCGGATGCCGAGCACGCCGTCATCATCCAGCGTCAGTACCGACTGCGGCAGGACGTGGACCGTGGAGGTGCCGACATTGACGATCGCATCGGCGCTGATGCCGTCGAGGATCTTGCCGTCCGCATTGGGCAGCTCGATTTCGACCGGGAACGAGCGCGTCGCTTCGTCGGCGGTGGCAGCGATGTAGGTGACTTTGCCCTCGACCTTGTCGCCGCTGATGGTGGTGACGGTCGCCGGCAGGCCAAGCCGCGCGTAGCCGATACGCGCTTCCGGCACCGAGGCAACGAACAGCATCGGGTCGAGCTGCACAACGGTAGCGCAGGGCTGGCCGGCTGCCAGCATGTTGCCCACGGTGGCCATCGGGTCCTGCACGACGCCGGACACTTCGGTCTTGATCTCGGTACGGCCGAGTTCGAGCTGCGCATTTTGCAACTGAGCTTGTGCGCCCTTCAGAGCGGCTTCAAGCTGCAGCGCGGAGTTGTCGGCGGCGAAGCCTTTGTCCCGCAGCGTCTTGTTGCTGTCGTAAGCACTCTGCGCCTGGCTGACGGCTGCCTGCGCCTGATCGACCGCGAGCTTGCGTGCGCCCTGGTCAAGCGTGCACAGCAGATCGCCTGCCGCAACTTTCTGGCCCTTGGTGACAGCGACGGTCTGTACGACACCGGTGGTCTGAGCGACGACGCTCACCTTGGCTTTGGCGGACGTGCGGCCGCGCAGCGGAACCTCGATCGGCATCGCTTGCGCGCTCACGGTTGCGATGCGCACCGAGCGCGGCTTGGACGTCTCGCCCCCACTATTCTCGGCGGTGCGTTCGGTGATGGTCTTGAAAGCGTTCGCAGCTTCCTCGGCTGCAGAGGCAGCTGCTTCGGCAGCGGTGGCCGCGGCGGTCGCCTTGGTCAGCGCGTCCCGAGCAGCGGTGGCGGCAGCGGCTTTCGCCTCGGCTTCCTTCTTCAGTTCGTTCTGACGCGCAAGGCCGGCAGTGTCGGCTTCGTCGGCGGTCTTCGCAGCTGCGACGGCTGCGGCTGCGGCATCGTCGGCTGCCTTTTTG
>JBEBHC010000060.1:0-17717 GCA_040081185.1 Devosia sp.
GTGATCTTCAACGAGGCGTGGCGCGGCTTCACGACCGAGCACAGCTTCACGGCCGATCCGCGCGGCCTCGGCATCAGCGTCCTGGCGTCGGCGATCAACGCGGTCTGGGCGTGGTTCCTGATCCGCACTGGCCGGCGCGAGCGTTCGCTCTCTCTATTGGCCGATGGCAAGCACCTGGCGACCGATGTCGTCTCAACGCTGGGCGTGCTGATCGGCGTGCTCCTCGCCCTCGCCACCGGATATGCCAAGCTCGACGCCATCCTTGCCGCGCTGGTGGGCGTGACGATCCTGTGGTCGGGCTGGGGGCTGATCCGCGAAAGCGTTGTCGGCCTGATGGATGTGGCGGTCGACCCGAAAAAGCTCGGGCTGATCCGTGAAATCATCCAGGCAAACGCCGAAGGGGCCATCGAGGCTCACGATATCCGTACACGGCAGGCCGGCCGCATGACCTTTATCGAGTTCCACCTGGTCGTGGCGGGCACCATGAGCGTCGAGGCTGCCCACGCCATCTGCGACCATATAGAGGCCAAGCTTCGCGACGGCGTCGAGGACGTGTCGATCACCATCCACGTCGAGCCCGAGGACAAGGCCAAGCATTCGGGCATCGTGGTCCTGTAGGCGCTAGCCCTGCCGGGCCGCATGCAGCGCGTCGATCACGCGGTTCATCGTACCGATGAACTGCTCCAACGCTTCCGGATCGAGCACCGATCGGACGGCGTCGTTGGCCTTGCGGGCAGATGCCACCGCGGCATCGCGCGCGCCAGCCGCCTTCGGCGTCAGCACAAGTGGCGTCGTATCGTCAGCCGGGAATTGCGTGATCAGGCCATCGTCCGCGAGGCCGCGAACGAGCGTGTCGACATGCACGACATCGGACTCCTGCGAGACGCGCAGGCTGGCTCGCGTTACCGGTCCGCCGCCGAACCACAATTCGACCAGCACCGGGAACTGGTCCGCCCGAATGCCGAGCGGTGCCAGTCCGTCGCCGGACACCTCATGGAAAAGACGCGCCATGAGGTTGGCGAGGTAGCCGGGAGCCTGAGGACGATCCGGATTGGCCATCTCAGTGCTCGTGCCCGCAATGCTCGTGGTCGCCGAGCACCTCGAGCACGCGGCACTCACCCACCGTCCCGTGATGTCCCTGAGCGAGCATGCCGCTCAGTTCTTCGCGCAGGGACGTCAGCCGCGCGATGCGGTCGTCGACTTCGGCTAGACGGTCACGGACCAGGGCGTCGATGTCGTCGCAGGGAGCATCCTTGTGGCCGGCGATGCGGAGCATGGATTTGAGCTCCGGCATGGGAAAGCCCATGGCGCGGGCGTGGGCGATGAAGCGCAGCCTGTCGCGCGCCGCACCATCATAGCGGCGCTGGTTGCCTTCGGTGCGCGGCGGGGCCGCGATAAGGCCGATCTGTTCGTAGTAGCGGATGGTGGGCACTTTCACGCCGGTTTCGGCGCTCAGGTCTCCGATGGAAAAGTCGGCCATGGCCGCGATCTCCTGAATTGGTGCGCGAAGGGCCTTGAACCTCTAGTCGCTAGAGGAATTACATAGGTCGTCGAGACTGAGAATCATAGGGTTTCGACATGAGCGCCGAACACGACCACGCGCACAGCTTCGACGGCATGAACGACGACTACAAGCGCCGGCTGATCCTGGTGACTGCAGTCAATGCCGGCATGTTCGTGATCGAGATGGCGGCCGGGCACTTCGCCGGGTCCCAGGCCCTCAAGGCCGACGCGCTGGATTTCGGGGCGGACGCGGCAACCTATGCACTGAGCTTTTGGGCCATCGGCAGACCGCAAATGGTGCGCACCTCGGCAGCGCTGGTCAAGGGCGTGAGCCTGCTGCTGATCGGGCTGTGGATCGCGGGCACGACGCTCTACCAGTTCTTCGTGCGCGGCGTGCCGGAGGCGGAGGTGATGGGGCTGATCGGCTTTGCGGCGCTCGCGGCCAATCTGCTCTCGGTCTATCTACTGATGGCCTACAAGGACGGCGACGCGAATATCCGCTCGGTCTGGCTCTGCTCACGCAACGACGCCATCGGCAATGTCGCGGTGATGGCGGCGGCGGGCCTCGTGGCGCTGACCAATTCGGGCGCGCCGGACCTGATCGTCGCAGGCATCATGGCCGCCCTGTTCCTGTCGAGCGCCTACCAGGTGCTGACCCACAGCTGGGCGGAGTACCAGCACGAGCGCGCCCATGCGGTGGAACATGACGGGCACGATCACGGCCCGGATGGCCGCGACCACAGCGGCGACCGCGACCCTCATTGATGTTGAAAGCTGGCCGCCGGGGCTTCCGGCGCAGTTCGGCACACAGCTAGACTCCGATCGCGGCGCGCCGGTGCGCCCAGGGGGTTTTGCAATGACGCTCAATGCGCCACGCGTACTGTTTTTTATCATCTCGCTCGTAATCGCGATCCTGGCAGTGCTGTCGTTCTACATCTCGGCCCTGGCCATCATCAGCTCGTTCTGGATCATGACCATCGCCTACGTGATCCTGGCGCTGGCCTGTATCATCAAGGGCGCCTAGCGCGCCTTAGCCTCAATCCTCACGGTCCGGGGGCCGCTCAAAGCGGCCCCTTGAAGATGAAGAAGGCGCCGGCGCCGATCAGCCCGAAGCCGACTGCATGGTTCCATGTCAGCGGCTCCTTCAGCACGAACACCGCAAAGCCCGCGAAGACTGTCAGGGAGATAACTTCCTGGATGGTCTTGAGTTCGGCTGCCGAGTAGGTGCCGCCGATATAACCGATCCGGTTGGCGGGCACCGCTAGCCAGTATTCAACCAGCGCAATTCCCCAGCTCGCCATCACCGCCACCCACAGGGCGGCGTTGGGATATTTCAGATGACCGTACCAGGCGGTGGTCATGAAGACGTTCGAGCCGATCAGCAGCAGGACCGGCAGGACGGCGGGCGAGAGCAGGAAGGCGGGCATGAGGTGAGTCCGTTGGTGAAGCGGCGGCACATTGCTTGGCCGCAAACGATGTGACAAGGTCGTGGCGTGTTGGTTCCCCGCGTCCACATGCGGCAAGGGGATCAAAAGGGAACACGGTGAGGCGTACCCATCAGGGACCGAAACCGTGGCTGCCCCCGCAACTGTGAGCGGCGAGTGAGTCCGACTAGCCACTGGCGATTTTCGCCGGGAAGGCCGGACACCACAACGACCCGCGAGCCAGGAGACCTGCCAGCACACGTGGGCAGCATTTCAGGAAAGGTGGTCACCACTTTTCCGGTTCGAAATGCGACCCGCACAGCAGGGCGCAGAGCCCATTCTTCACCGTGTACACGGAGGGTGTCACATGAATTCGTCTTCGGCTTCGGCCGCATTGTCTCTTTCGCTTTCGCAGCGCCTCATCGCGGGCGGCCTCGCCCTGTTCCTGGGGCTGGTTCTCGTCGTCGGCGTCGGTTTTGCCTTCGACATGCGCGTCCACAACGGCGCCCATGACACACGGCATTCGCTCGGCTTCCCCTGCCACTGAGCCATTGCCCCCTCGTCGCGCCGGTTTTCGGCGCGTTGCGACGGGGCAGCAGCAATGAGAAAGCGCAATCGATGAAACTGTTCCCGCGAATCTTCTTCGCTGCGGTTCTGGCTGGGCTCGTGGCCGGGCTGGGCATGTCGGCACTGCAGCAATGGCGCGTGACGCCGCTGATCCTCCAAGCCGAGGTCTATGAAAACGCCGCGCCGGAGGAAGGCGCCGCGCATCAGCACGATGCGGCCACACCGGCGCATGAGCACGACGCGGAAGCGTGGGCCCCGCAGGACGGCGCCGAGCGCATCTCCTACACGGTGCTCGCCAATGTGCTGGCGTCCATCGGCTTTGCCCTGCTGCTCGCTGCTGTCTCGGTGCTTGCCGGCATGGAAATCACCGCCGCCAGTGGCGTGCTGTGGGGGCTGGCTGGGTTTGCCGTGTTCCAACTGGCACCGGCCCTAGGCTTGCCGCCCGAACTGCCCGGCATGCCTGCTGCGGATCTGTTTGCCCGGCAGGTCTGGTGGTGGGGTACGGCGCTCGCCACGGCCACCGCGATCTTCGGCTTTGCGCGGTTCCGCTCATGGCCGGCGGTCGCGATCGGCATCGTGCTGATCCTGCTGCCGCACGTGATTGGCGCCCCGCAACTGGTGGGCGAACACACCACCGGGGTGCCAGCAAACCTCGCCACCGAGTTCGCGGCGGCGACGCTGTTTACCGGTGCCGCATTCTGGCTCGCGGTGGGACCGCTGTTCGGCTGGCTCAACGAGCGCTTCGCACGCAGCGCAAGCTTTGCGGTGGCGGCATGAGCAAGATTCCCGTCACGGTCATCACCGGCTTTCTCGGCTCGGGCAAGACGACGCTCATCCGCCACCTCCTCGGCCATGCCAAGGGCAAGCGGATCGCGCTGATCATCAACGAGTTCGGCGATCTTGGTGTCGACAAGGAAGTGCTCGCGGCCTGCGGCGAGGAGACCTGCCGCGAAGAGGATATGATCGAGCTCGCCAATGGCTGCATCTGTTGCACGGTGGCCGAGGACTTCATTCCGACGATGGAAACCCTGTTGGGGCGCGCCGAGCGCCCCGACCACATCATCATCGAGACATCGGGCCTCGCTTTGCCGCAGCCGCTGATCCGCGCCTTCAACTGGCCCGAGATCAAGGTGCAGGTGACCATCGACGGCGTGGTCACCGTCACGGACGCGGCGGCGCTCAGCGAGGGCCGTTTCGCCGCCGACGAACAGGCTGTAGCGAAACAGCGCGCGGCCGACGCGATGCTCGATCACACGACCCCGCTGGGCGAGTTGTTCAAGGACCAGTTGGTCGCGGCCGACCTCGTCGTGGTCAACAAGACGGACCTCGTCGACGAGGCCGCGCTGGGTGGCGTCGAGCAGATGCTGCGCGCCGAGATGCGGCCAGGCACGGGCATGATCCGCGCGCGCAACGGCCATGTCGATGTCGCCGCGCTGCTCGGGCTCGGTCTCGCGACGGAGGACAATCTCGCGGGACGCGACAGCGCGCACGAACTCGAGCATGGCGGCGAAGGACACGAGCACGACGACTTCGACTCGTTCTCTATCCGCGTGCCCGGCGTCACCGATCGCGCGCATCTTCTACGCACGATCGAGGCAACCATTCGGGCGCACGATGTGCTGCGGCTCAAGGGCTGGGCCGCGCTGCCAGGCTCCGACGCCCGCCTCGCCATCCAGGCCGTGGGGCCGCGCGTCAATGCGTGGTTCGACCGGCCATGGAAGCTGGGCGAAGTCCGCGAGACCGCGCTGGTGGTGATCGGCGAGCAGCCGCTCGACCGCGCCGCAATCAGCGCCGGCCTCCTGCAGGCGGAAGCGCCGGCCGTGGCTGCGGAATGATCCTGTGATGCGCGGATTTCTGCGGGTCCTGCTCGGGCGGTCCGGCTGATGCATCTGCTTTCGGCACAGGCCGGAGCCCTGCAGCAGGACGGCGAGGCGATCGACCTCGCACAGACGCCCGCGCCGATCGTGTTCGCCTCGGCCGCAGACAGCGAACTTGCGCTGTTCGCCGGCGCGGTGGATCGTGCGGGCCGAACCGACGTGCGGCTCGCCAATCTGTTGCGGCTTTCGCATAATCTGTCGGTCGACCTGTGGGTCGAACAGACGCTGGCGCATGCCAAGGTCATCGTCGTGCGCCTGCTCGGCGGCGCCGCGTACTGGCCATACGGTGTCGAGCAGCTCGAAGCTCTCGCCACGCGCGGCATCAAGGTCGCGTTCCTGCCGGGCGATGCAACGCCCGACCCGATCCTGCAGCAGCGTTCCACCATCAATGCGGAGTCCTGGACACGACTGCACAGCCTGTTCGTCGCCGGAGGACCGGAAAACGCGGACGCGATCCTCGCGCTGCTTATCGCGCTGGCGGTCGGCATGCCCGATGGCGCGCAAGCCGAGATCAGACCCTTCCCGCGCTTCGGCTACTGGCTGCCCGGCAGCGGTGTCACGGCCGAGCTTCAGCCAAGCGACAGACCGGCCGTACCGCTCGTCTTCTATAGGGCTGCGCTCGAGGGCGGCGGTACGGCGACCATCGAGGCGATCATCGCGGCGCTTCACGGGCGCGGCATGAACGCGGTGCCGCTTCTCGTTTCGACGTTGAAAGAGGCGGCCTGTGTCCGGTTCGTGCAGGCGGCTTTCGCCATCCACAAACCGCAGGTCATCCTGAACCTTACTGGCTTCGCGCTCGGGATCGATGGGCTCGACGACAAGCTCAATCCATTCAGTGGCACCGACGCGCCGGTAGTCCAGCTGGTGCAAGGCGGGCGGCCGGAAGCACAGTGGCGCGACGACAGCCAGGGTCTAACCGCCAAGGATCTCGCCATGCAGGTCGTGCTGCCCGAACTGGATGGGCGCATTGGCGGCATTCTCGTCGGGCACAAGGAAGATTCCGTGTGGCACGACGCCACGGAATGTCCGCTGTTGGCCTACGCGCCCGACACCGATGGCATCTGTCGCGCCGTTTCGCTTGCCGCAAACATCGTGCGACTGCGGGCCACGCCTGAGAGCGAGCGCAAGGTCGCGATCGTTCTCGCCAACTACCCTATCCGCGACGGCCGTCTCGCCAACGGCGTCGGCTACGATGCGCCGGCGAGCACGGTGGAGATTCTGAGGCATCTGGACGGCGCCGGGTACTCACTAGAGCCAACGCAAGAGAGTGGGGGTGGAGAGCCACCAGCGAGGCCATTGCCTGTGGACGGCAACGCGCTTGTCGCCCTGCTCCAGTCGGGACCGACAAACGCCCATCCGGAGCGCGAGGGTGGCGTCGCGTTTCCGCTTGCCGATTACGCAAAGCTGTTCGCGGCGCTGCCGGAAGCAATCCAGCGGGACGTCACTGCCCGGTGGGGAGAACCGCATTCCGACCCCTTCGTTCGCGACGGTGCTTTCCACCTTCCGGCGCTTGAGTTTGGACATGTCGCCGTGCTGCTGCAGCCGGCGCGCGGTTATGACCGGGACGAGACGGCGGCCTATCACGACCCCGACCTCGTGCCGCCGCACGCCTATATCGCGGCCTATCTGTGGGTGAGGCACGGCTTCGGTGCCCATGCGATCATCCACAACGGCAAGCACGGGTCGCTCGAGTGGTTGCCGGGCAAGGCCAACGCACTCGACTCGGCCAGCTATCCGGCGGCGCTCTGGGGTGAGTTGCCGCATCTCTATCCGTTCATCGTCAACGACCCCGGCGAGGGGACGCAGGCCAAGCGACGAACCGGTGCGGTGATCATCGACCATCTCGTGCCGCCGCTGACGCGGGCCGAGACCTACGGACCGCTCAAGGATCTCGAGGCCTTGCTCGACGAGTATTACGCGGCGAGCGGCATGGACCGGCGGCGGCTCGCCGGCCTGCGCAAGCGTATCCTCGACTTCACCCGCGATGCGCGGCTCGATCGTGACGTCGACCTGACCTCCGACGATGCAGAGTCGCTGAAGCGCATCGACACGTTCCTCTGCGACCTTAAGGAAGCGCAGATACGCGATGGCCTCCACATCTTCGGCCAGTCCCCCGCCGGACGGCTCGAACGCGACCTGTTGCTGGCATTGGCCCGGGTGCCGCGAGGCGAGCGCTCGGAGGATGCCTCGCTGATCAGGGCACTGGCTGACGATCTCAAGCTCGGCTTCGACCCGCTCACGGCAGAGCTCGGCGAAACCTGGACGGGACCCGGCGACTGGCGCCGCGTCGGCGACGTGGTCGAGCATCTCGAAGAAGTCGCCGCGACGCTTCTGCAGGGCGCTCTGCCCCCGGGGCCAGCGAGTGCCGCCGTGCTACATCAGGTCGACAGCGTCATGCGCCCGCGACTGCGGGCATCGGGTCCGGCCGAGGTGCGGGCGCTGCTCGACGGACTTGCCGGCAAGTTCGTTCGACCCGGGCCAAGCGGCGCGCCGTCGCGCGGGCGCCTCGATGTCCTGCCTACGGGGCGCAACTTCTACTCAGTCGACAACCGCGCCATCCCCACCCCCACCGCGTGGGACCTGGGACGCCGTTCGGCCGAGAACCTGCTGATGCGGCATTATCAGGATCATGGTGCGCATCTGCGCTCCCTCGCTCTTTCGGTCTGGGGTACGGCGAACATGCGGACCGGTGGCGACGACATCGCTCAGGCGCTCGCGTTCATCGGCGCAAAGCCGGTTTGGGATCCGTCGTCGCTGCGCCTGTCGGGCTATGAAATCATTCCGCTGGCGAAGCTCGCGCGTCCAAGAGTCGATGTGACATTGCGTATTTCCGGGCTGTTCCGCGATGCCTTCCCGCAGCAGATTGCGCTGTTCGATCGCGCCATCCGCGCCATCGGTGCGCTGGACGAGCCGGAGGATCACAACCCTATCGCGTCGCGCATGCGCAGCGACGCTATCGCAGCGATGAAGTCGGGACAAAGTGAAGCCGAGGCCGCCATGTCGTCGGGTCATCGCATCTTCGGCAGCAAGCCCGGCGCCTACGGGGCGGGGCTGCAGGCGCTGATCGATTCCGGGCGCTGGCAGAGTAAGGCCGATCTCGGCGAGGCCTTTCTCAACTGGGGACAGTATGCCTATGGGGCGCATTCGGCAGGCACACCGGAGCGGGAACGCCTCGTGGCGCGGCTCGGCGACATCGAGGCGGTGGTGCACAACCAGGACAACCGCGAGCACGACCTGCTCGACAGCGACGACTACTATCAGTTCGAAGGCGGGTTGATCGCGACGGCGGAGGCAATTTCCGGCAACCGGCCGGTTGCTTATCACAACGATCATTCGCGCGTAGAACGCCCTCGTACACGGACTCTCGATGAAGAGATTTCGCATGTCATGCGCAGCCGCGTGGTCAATCCGAAGTGGATCGCCGGCGTCATGCGGCACGGCTACAAGGGCGCGTTCGAGATCATTGCCACTGTGGATTACATGTTCGCTTTTGCAGCCACGGCGGCAGCGGTGAAGACGCATCACTTCGACCTCGCCTTCGAAGCGTTCGTTGAGGACGACGCCGTCCGCGATTTCATCCGCGACAACAATCGCTATGGCTTCGACGAGCTGCTGGCTAAGTTCGCCGAGGCTCGCGAGCGTGGCTATTGGACGCCGAGAAGCAACCGCGCCGGGAATTGGCTGGAGAAAACATGAGCGAGAAGCAGCCCAAGAAGACCGACCTCATGAGCGAGGCGGAGCTCGATGCCTATCATGCCGAGAAGATGCGCAAGAAGAAGGAGGCGCGGAACAAGATCCTCGCCACCAAGACCGAAGAGCGCGGGCTCCTCATCGTCCATACCGGCAAAGGCAAGGGCAAGAGCACGGCCGCCTTCGGCATGGTGTTCCGCTCCATCGGCCACGGCTTCAATGTGGGCATCGTGCAATTCGTCAAGGGCAAGTGGGGCACCGGTGAGCGCGACGTACTGGAGAAGTTTCCCGAGCAGGTGACCATCAAGGCAATGGGCGAAGGCTTCACCTGGGACACGCAGGACCGGCAGCGCGATATCGCGGCCGCGCGTGCCGCGTGGGAGAGTGCCAAGGCGATGATCGCCGACCCGCGCTACAAACTTGTGCTGCTCGACGAACTCAACATCGTTCTGCGTTACGACTACCTGCCGCTCGATGAGGTGCTTGCTGCACTGAAGGCCAAGCCGCGCGACACGCACGTCATCGTCACCGGTCGCAACGCCAAGGATGAGCTCATCGATATCGCAGATCTCGTCACCGAGATGACGGAGATCAAGCATCCGTTCCGGGCGGGCGTGAAGGCGCAGAAGGGCATCGAGTTCTAGCGCCGAACCTGCCCATTGACGGCGGTATGTTATTTAGTTACATCACCGTCATGAACGACGACCTGCCATTTTCGATCGCCTGGTGGGGCATGCGCGGCCGCGTGATGCTGGCGCTGCTCGCGGTTGTGCTCATATGGATCGGGATCGGAATGGTGCTGTGAGCGCCCTCACCGAACTCGCGACCGGCACGATTGCACCGGTGGCCGGCCCGGCCGCGCCGGCGATAGCGATGCACGACCTGACGCTGGGGTATGACGGGCATCCGGCGGTGCATCACCTCGACGGGACATTCGATGTGGGGTCGCTGACGGCGGTGACGGGGCCGAACGGCTCGGGCAAGTCGACGCTGCTCAAGGGCATCATGGGCCAGCTGCCGCCACTTGGCGGACGCATCGAAGTAACGCCGACGGACATCGCCTACCTGCCGCAGTCGGCCGAGATCGACCGGACTTTCCCGATGCGCGTGTCGGAGCTCGTGGGGCTCGGCCTCTGGCGCAAGCTCGGCAGCAGTGGGGCGTTCGGCAAGGCAGAGCAGCTACATGTGGCCGAGGCGCTGGCGGCGGTGGGACTTTCCGGATTTGCCCGGCGCGGGCTCGACACCTTGTCGGGCGGACAGCTGCAGCGCGCGCTCTTCGCGCGCATGCTGGTGCAGGATGCGCCGCTGCTGCTGCTCGACGAGCCCTTCACCGGCATCGACATGCAGACCGTCGAAGACCTGATGAGTCTCGTCGGGCGCTGGCGGGCGGAGGGCCGCACCGTGATCGCCGTGTTGCACGACCTGACGCTGGTGCGCCAGCACTTTCCACAGACCCTGCTGATGGCGCGCGAGCCGATCGCCTGGGGGCCGACGTCCAGCGTCCTCAGCGTCGACAATCTCGGCAAGGCGCGGGCGATGCCCGAGGCGTGGGACGACCATGCGCCGTGGCACGCCAATGGCCGGCACAATCACAATGGCAAGGCGGCGTGATGCCCTACGAGATCTTCATCCAGCCGTTCGTCGAATCCGAAGCGATGCGGCGCGCCCTCGTAGCGGCGATCGTGCTGGCGCTGAGTGCGGCACCGGTCGGCGTGTTCCTGATGCTGCGGCGCATGAGCCTGACCGGTGATGCAATGTCGCACGCGGTGCTGCCGGGCGTCGCGGCGGCGTTCCTGCTGTCGGGCCTGGCGATCATTCCGATGACCATCGGGGGCCTCGTCGCAGGGCTGGCGGTGGCACTGCTGTCCGGGCTCGCTTCGCGCGTGACGCGGCAGCGCGAGGATTCGAGTCTTGCGGCGTTCTACCTGATCTCGCTGGCGCTCGGCGTGCTGCTGGTCAGCCTCAAGGGCAGCGACCTCGAACTCGAGCACGTGCTGTTCGGCGACATCCTCAATCTCGCCGATGAATCGCTGGTCGTCATCGGCATCACATCGACGCTGAGCCTTGTCGGCCTCGCCGTGATCTGGCGGCCGCTGGTGGCCGAGTGTCTCGACCCGGCTTTCCTGTCCTCGGTGTCGCGCTCCGGGCGCTGGGCGCACTTCACCTTCCTCGTGCTGGTGGTGCTGAACCTGATCGGCGCGTTCCAGGCATTGGGATCGCTGCTCGCGGTCGGCTTGATGATGCTGCCGGCGGCGACGGCCCGGTTCTGGGCGCGCAGCCTCGATGGCGTGGTGGGTATCGCCATCGTCATCGGAATCGCCGCGGCCTATGTCGGTCTGCTGGTCGCGCACCGGCTGGCGCTCGATCCCGGCCCGTCGATCATTCTGGTTTCCGGTGCGGCCTATGTCCTGTCCATCCTGTTTGCGCCGCGCGGCGTGATCTTTGATCGCCTGCGCCCGGCGCGTCACCGCACGGCGTGAGAGGGGCTCCCATGGGACAACGCCACGACACGCACGACCATTCGAGCCACGATCACGTCTGGGCCGACGACCTGACACGCAATCAGGAACTGGTACTCGGAGCACTGGCGCATGCCGACGCGCCGCTCTCGGCCTATGACCTGCTCGACCGTCTGCGCAGCGAAGGGTTGCGCGCGCCGCTGCAGGTTTATCGCGCGCTCGAAAAGCTCACCGAGCGCGGCCTCGCGCATCGGCTGGAATCGCTCAACGCGTTCGTTGTGTGTGCCGATGCGCATTGCCACCGCACCGGCACGATTGCCTTCGCCATCTGCGAGGGCTGCGGGCATGTAGATGAATTTGCCGACAAGAGCGTGGAGAAGCGCCTCGGTCAGTGGAGTGAAAGCGCGGGCTTCGTGCCGCGGTTGACGACCATCGAACTGCGCGGCTTGTGCGCCGGCTGTGCCGCTAGCCAGCCTGCCTGATTTCGGTTTTCTCGGGTGTGACCACCAGTCGAGTCAGGCCCTCGAGGCTCATCGGCCGTGCAAACAGGAAGCCCTGGAACTCGGTGCAGCCGAGACGCAAGAGCTTGGCCACCTCTTCCTTACGCTCGACGCCCAGCGCCGTGATGGCAAGGCCGGACCCGCGCGCGATCCGCACCGTCGTTTCAACGAGGGCCAGCTTGGTTGCATCGGTATCGACGCCCGAGATCAGCGACCGCGCAAGCTTGACGCGGTCAAGTGCGAACTGGCGCAGATAGCCGATCGACGACTGGCCGACGACGAAATCGTCGAGAGCCATGATGATGCCTTCGGCGCGCAGTGCGTCGATAACGGAGCGTGCTTTCTCAGGCTGACCGGCCAGCAGCGACTGATCCATTTCGAGCTGCAGGCGCGTCTTGGGGAAGCCTGAGGCATCGAGGGTCGCACCGAGCTGTCCGGCGAAGTCGGGATGGAAGAACTGTCCCATGCCGACATTGAAGCCGAGCAACAGTCCCTTGAAGGGCAGGATTTCCGCGGCGGCGCGGCGCAAGGCAATGAGCCCGATTTCGCTCATCAGCCCAGCTGCTTCGGCGGTGGCGAGGAACTCCGCGGGCTCCAGCGTGCCGTCGTCGCGACGCCAGCGCAGCAGCGCCTCGACCCCGATCAGCGTTTCGCCACGCAGATCAAAGAAGGGCTGGTACTCCAGCTCGAACTGGTTGTCTCTGATGGCGGCGCGCAGCCGGCGCGTGGTCTCGATGCGCTCGCGCCGTTTGCCTTCATCGGCCATGACATAGGTCACGGTGCGAGATTCGCCGCCGTCGCGCGCTTCGCGCATTGCGGCTTCCGCCGATCTGAGCGATGCGGGCGCGGGCATGCCAGGTCCGGTCGAGATGCCGATGGTGAGGCGCGGATCGACCGAATGCGCGCGCACGCTCAGCGGTGTGCCGGGGTGCTCGCTGATGAGGTCGGTAAGGCGCTTGACCGTGGCCTCCGATTTCGGCCCCGCTGTGCCGATGGCGAAGCCGTTGTCGGCGACGCGTCCGAGCAAGACCTCCGTGCCGACGTCGCGCGCCAGCAACTGACCAATCAGTTTCATCATGCCGTCGGCCACATCCGAGCCATGGGTCTCGCGGACGTTCTCGTAGTTGTCCACCCCCAGCCATGCAACCGACAGGTGGCGTGGCTTTGACGTCTTGGCGAGCAGGCCGTTGAGCCCATCGAGGAAACCGAAGCGAGTCAATTGCCCGGTGGCCGGGTCGCGGCGGGCGGCTTCCAATGTCGCATCGATGACCGCGGCTCGTTTGAGAAACGCGCGGCGCAGTGCTGAAAGACCGATGAGCAATGCAACGCCGACGACGGCCAGCAGCGAACTGGCGATCAGCAAAGCGTGGACGAGTGCACGGTCACCGGGTCGCTCGGGCTCCCAGGCGAATGAACCGAGCAGGCGTCCGGTGATATCGCCGATCGGTACAGCCGATTGTCCATCCGTCGGCATTTCCACCACCGAGAGCAGTGGCACGCCAAAGGTTTCGGAGAAGCCAACCAGCGTATCGGAGGTCAGGTGCTTGGCGATCCACAGCACGCGACGGGTGTTACGCGGCACTGTGATCTCGCCAGGCGATGCACGATGGATCGAGACGGCGGCCAGGCCGGCCATGCCGGACTCGTCGTCGGCATAGGTCGAGACGGTGGCCGCATCGCCGCCCGCAGCGATCTCGGCGTCGAGTCGTGCAAGGACCTCGGCGGCGACAGGGAAGCGCGCTGCAATGTTGCCCTTGATCGCGCCGATATTATCTTCACCGAAGACGATGGTGCCATCGGCGTCGGTGACGATGACATTGTCGTAGGTGAGACCGGCGCGCGCCGTCGTGCCCCAGGTCCCATCAAGCCAGGCCGGGTCAGGTGCAACCACGGCGTTGAGATAAGCTTCGTCCCAGGCGCCCTCATCGGATACGGCATCGGCGAGCGCGCCGAGGAAATTGTCGAGCACTGCATGGATGACGCCAGTCGTGCGCTCGTCGTCGTGACGGTTGATTTCGCTGGCCATCAGCATCAGGCCGCCGAGTGCGAGCGCCGAGGTCGCGACATAGATCAGCAGCGCGGGCATCGCGATCAGAAGGATAAAGGTGCGCGGCGGCTTCTTGCCAAAGGGCGATATGCCGCCGGGGGGCGAAACTGCCCCCGCGGCCGGCTTCCGCCCCGCCGTCGCTTTTTCCTTCGGACCCGCCAAAGCCAAGCCCCAATTGGTCGAATCGACCCTAGGCAGAGGGGATTAACGCTTCATTAACCGGCAGCGGGATGCCTCAGGTGGCAGGCTGGGTCGCGCGGCGGGCGAGGCGGGCCTTGATGTGTTCGACATCGGCCCGCGGGGTGGCGGCGAACAGGGCGCGAGTATAGGCGTGCTGCGGATCTGCGAACAGCGCTTCGCGGGTGCCCTGCTCCACGACGTCGCCCAGATACATCACCATCACGTCGTCCGCGATGTAGCGCACCACAGACAGGTCATGGCTGATGAAGACATAGGTCAGTTGGAACTCATCCTGCAGGTCGGCAAGCAGGTTGAGGATCTGCGCCTGGACGGAAAGGTCCAGGGCGGAGACCGGTTCATCCAACACCAGCAGCGACGGGTTCAGCATTAGAGCGCGCGCGATGGCGATGCGCTGGCGCTGGCCACCGGAGAACATGTGCGGATAGCGGTTGAAATGCTCCGGGCCGAGGCCGACCTTGCGCAGCATCTGCATAGAGCGGTCGGCGCGCTCGCCGGCGGGCATGCTGGTATTGATCGCCAGGGGTTCGGACAGGACGTCGCCGATCTTCTGCCGCGGGTTGAGCGAACCGTACGGGTTCTGGAACACCATCTGCACCTTGCGGCGCAGTGCCTTGCTGACGCCGGTGCGGCGGATGTCGACATTCTCGCCTTCGATCAGCAGTTCGCCCGAGGTCGGCGCATCGATCATGGTGAGGATGCGCGCCAGCGTCGACTTGCCCGAACCGGATTCACCGACGATGGCGAGGGTCTTGCCCTTCTCGACCTTGAGGTTGGCATCCTTGACGGCGTGCAACACGCGGCCACCACCGAGGATGGTGCCACCGACGTGATAGTCGCGGGTAACGTGGCGGGTTTCGAGGACCGGCATGCTCACGGCGCGGCCTCGACATATTCACCGATGGTGGGGAGCCGGTCGCCGGTAGCGTTTTCCGGCAGTGCCGAAAGCAGTGCGCGGGTGTAGCCGGACTTGGGCGCGGTGAAGAGAGTCAGCACATCGGACTCCTCCATCTTGTGGCCCTTGTATTGCACGATGACGCGGTCGGCGGTTTCGGCGACGACGCCGATATTGTGGGTGATCATGATCAGCGCCATGCCGTTGTCGGCCTGCAGCCGCACCAGTAGATCGAGGATCTGCTTCTGGATGGTGACATCGAGGGCCGTCGTCGGCTCGTCCGCGATCAGCAGCTTGGGGTTGCAGGCGATGGCCATGGCGATCATCACGCGCTGGCACTGGCCGCCCGACATCTGGTGCGGGAAGCGGGTCAACGCCTCCTCCGGGTTAGTGATGCCGACCTGCGCCAGCAGCTCGATGGCGCGAGCGCGGCGCGTCGGCTTGTCCATGCCGAGATGGAAGCGCAGCGTCTCGGAAATC
This sequence comes from Devosia sp., assembly GCA_040081185.1. GTDB lineage: Bacteria > Pseudomonadota > Alphaproteobacteria > Rhizobiales > Devosiaceae > Devosia_A. Next base: position 15,641 of record JBEBHC010000060.1, read on the forward strand.
TGGAAGCCTACCGGGAAACACGGGTTCAGCGACGCCACCGGCTCCTGGAAGATCATCGCGACGTCTTTGCCGATCAGGCGGCGCTTTTCGGCGCGCGACATGCCCAGCAGGTCCTTGCCATCGAAAGCCATGCGGTCGGCGGTGACCGTCGCGGACGATGGCAGCAGACCCATCACGGCCAGCATTTCGACCGACTTGCCAGAACCGGACTCGCCGACGATGGCCAGGACTTCGCGCGGATCGACGTGAAGGTCGATACCCTCGACGGCCTTGAACAGCCCGGCGGAGGTGTCGAACGAAACGCTGAGATTCTTGATTTCAAGCAGGGCCATCCGTCAGCTCCGCTTCAGTTTCGGGTCGAGCGCATCGCGCAGGCCGTCGCCGATCAGGTTGATGGCCAGCACCGTGACGAGGATACACAGACCCGGCGAGGTGACGACCCAGGGTGCGCGGGTGATGAATTCGCGCGCGGTAGCGAGCATCGTCCCCCATTCCGGCGTGGGCGGTTGTGCGCCAAGGCCGAGGAAACCGAGCGCAGCTGCCTCCAGAATGGCGTTCGAGAAGCTGAGCGTTGCCTGCACGATGAGCGGCGCAAGGCAGTTCGGCAGGATGGTCACCACCATCAGCCGGATATGGCTGGCGCCGGCGAGGCGAGCCGAGGTCACGTATTCACGGTTCTTTTCCGCCAGCACCGCGCCGCGCACGAGGCGCGCGAAATGCGGCTGCAGTGTAATGGCGATGGCGAGCATCGCGTTCTCGAGGCCGGGGCCGAGGATCGCCACCAGCACCAGCGCCAGCAGAAGGCCGGGGAAGGCGAGGATGACGTCCATCACGCGCATGATGACGGTATCGACCCAGCCGCGGAAATATCCGGCGACCAGACCGAAGGCGATGCCGACCACGAGCGCGAGCGTGACGACGACTGCGCCGATGACCAGCGAGTAGCGCGAGCCGTGGATGAGCCGTGAAAGAATGTCACGGCCGATGGGGTCGGTGCCGAGGAAAAAGCGCGGGTCGCCGCCGAGCCAGGAGGGCGGCTTCAGGAATGCGTCCTTGTACTGCAATTCCGGCGGATGCGGCGCGATCCACGGCGCAAACAGCGCGATCAACACGGTGACGGCAAACACGACCAGCCCGAGCACGGCGCCGGGATTGCGCGAGAAGTAGTACCAGAACTCGCGGAGCCCTCCGGCACGGGGGGCGGGTTCGATGGGCGCGATGGTGACGGGTGTGTCGGTCATCAGTTTTGCGCCCGGATGCGCGGGTTGATCGCGCCATAGAGGATATCGACGAAGAGGTTCACCACCATCACGATGACCGCGATCAGCAGCAGCCCGCTCTGCACGACGGAATAGTCGCGTTTGAAAATGGATTCGACCATCCAGCGCCCGATGCCGGGCCAGGAGAAGATGGTCTCGGTGAGAATGGCGCCCGCCATCAGCAAGCCGACCTGGAGGCCGATCGTCGTGACCACCGGGATCAGCGCATTGCGCAGGGCGTGAAGGCCGACGACGCGCTGCTCGCGCAGGCCCTTGGCGCGCGCGGTGCGCACGTAGTCTTCGCCCATCACTTCCAGCATGGCCGAGCGTGTCTGCCGCGCGATCACCGCGAGCGGGATCGTGCCCAGCACGATCGAAGGCAAGATGAGGTGGCGCAGCGCTGACACGAAGGCCGGCCAGTTGCCGTAGAGAAGCGAGTCGATGGTCATGAAGCCGGTGATCGGCTTGAAGAAGAAGCTGAGGGCAATACGCCCCGAAACCGGCGTCCAGCCCAGAGTGGTCGAGAACAGGATGATGAGAAGCAGGCCCCACCAGAAGATCGGCATTGAATAGCCGACGAGCGCCGTGCCCATCAGGCCCTGGTCGAGCCAGGTGCCGCGCTTGACCGCGGCGAAGATGCCGGCGGGAATGCCGAGCACGATGGCGAGCACGAGCGCGAAGAACGACAGCTCGAGTGTCGCCGGGAAGAAGGTCAGGAAGTCGGTGATGATGGCGCGGTGCGAAACCAGCGAGTTGCCGAGGTCACCGCGCAGCAGCTGGCCGAGATAGATGAAGTACTGTTCCCAGACCGGCCGGTC
>JBEBHC010000413.1:0-1204 GCA_040081185.1 Devosia sp.
CTACGTGCTCACCATCTCCGGCACGTCCCACGAAGTCACCGGCGTCACCAACCCAGCCTCCGTGACCAGCGCCCGAGGCTTCCGCCTCGCCCGCGCAGGCCATCTGCCCTCCGCAGCCACCGCGATGACGCTTTCCTTCCCACCGACGACCCCTGGCAACCGCACCACCAGCCCCGGCGGCATCGGCTTTGCCCAAGGCAGCATCAGCACCGCCGGACTCGTGCCGCTGGTCGGAACCCTCGGAGATGGGCAGACCTTCACTGCCTCGCTGAACCTCGGGCAGACGGATCAAGCCGTGGTCTGGCTCACGCCCTACAAGATCAAGTCCTCCTACGTCGGCGGCATCATGACCCTGGCCACCCCCGCCACCCCAGATCGCGGGCTGCCCAGCACCGCCGCCAGCTCCTTCCTGCGATGGGACCGAGTCCGCGACCCCTCCTCGCTGTCCTACCCCGCCGGGTTCCGCGTGCAGCTCAACACCCTGTCCTCCCGCTGGGTGCCCGCCGCCAACGCCGCCACCCTGGCCGAGTCCCTGGGACTCTACTACCGCTCCATCCACCTCAGCTACATCGCCCCCACCAACGATGTCTTGCCCAGCTACCTCAGCCTGCGAGATGGCTTCGGCCTGCTCAGCATCTCCCCCAGCAACGCGGTGCCCTTCACCGCTGGCAAAGCCGTGGGCACGGACGGCACCTTCAGCGGCACGCTGAAGCTCACCGCCCCAGCGCTGGTCTCCCCGATGAACGGCGTCTTCCTCCAAGACCCAAGCACCGGCTTCACCATCGGCCAAGGCCTCATCCGAGTCCCAATCGCCTCCCCAGTGAAAGGCTCGTTCCAGACCTTCGGCGTGGAGTTGCAGAACTAGGGGCTTGAAGAAGCTTCGACCACTGACAAGCTGATCCTCCGCAAAGCCAACTACAAAGGCATCATCGTCTGGGACGGCAGCAACTACCTAGCCCCCGGCTACTTCCTCCTGCCCCAACTCCCCGTGAACATCTTCCCCCCCACCCACGACATCGCTCTCCGGCGGCGTGGAGCTGGAATGAGAATGCCGACAACAACGAGGCCTATCTGACCCCATTTTATGTCCATGGTTTCGGACCAACAATGACATGGTGCTGGCGGCGACTAGAGATGCCTTTGCCGCCGCCATCACCGAGCTGTCTCTGGCGACTGCTTTCACCGAGCACGGTTACGCGGGAGC
>JBEBHC010000201.1:0-4771 GCA_040081185.1 Devosia sp.
ACCTGGTCGTCGTCGAGCGCGACACGGGCATCGGCGGCGAGCGGCACGGGCACGTAGAGCCGTTGGACCTTGTGGTGGGCGCGGGGCATCTTGCTTCAGCGGGCGGTGGGCGGGATAAGGCGCGCATTACCGCACAGGACAGGTGCCATGCAAAGCCCCCAGACGCCGATGCAGCCGGGCGTGCCCGACGCGCCCAAGGGCAATCTGATCGATGCGTGGGCGCCGGCGTGGCTGCTGCCCTATGCGCGGCTGGCCCGGTGGGACCGGCCGATCGGCTACTGGCTGCTGTTCTGGCCGTGTGCGTTTTCACTGGCGATGGTTGCCCTCGCCTTCCCGCAGCAAGGCATCAACTGGCTCAGCGCCGTGCTGATGTTCGTCGGCGCGATCGCGATGCGCGGTGCGGGCTGCACGCTCAACGACATCGTCGATGCCGATATCGATGCGAAGGTCGAGCGCACGCGCAACCGGCCGATCCCTGCCGGTGCGGTCAGCCGCAAGCGGGCCGCAGTGTTTCTGGGGCTACAGTTGCTGGTCGGGTTCGTGATCCTGATCAGCTTCAACCTCATCACAATCCTGTTGGGCGCGGCGTCGCTGGTGCTGGTTGCGATCTATCCGTTCATGAAACGCATCACCTGGTGGCCGCAGTTCTTCCTGGGGCTGGCGTTTTCGTGGGGCGCCCTGGTGGGATGGTTCTCGCAATCACCGGCATTCAGCATCGTGCCGCTACTGCTTTATGCCGGGTCGATACTGTGGGTGATCGGTTACGACACGATCTATGCTCTGCAGGATATCGACGACGATGCGCTTGTCGGGGTCAAATCCACCGCGCGGCTGTTCGGCGACAATTCGCGGACGATGGTGACGATCTTCTATTTCGCCGCGATGCTGTGCTGGCTCGCGGCTGGCTTCATCAGTGGGGCCGGATCGGTTTTTCTTGCGCTGATGCTGATCCCCGCCGCCCTGCTCGGCTGGCAGGTGGTGACGCTGGATGTCGCCAAACCCGGCAATAGCCTCATCCGCTTCCGGTCGAACGGCTGGGTGGGCTTCGCGTTCACCGCGGCGATCCTGGTGGATTTTCTGCTGTAAAAAGCGAGACCCGCCACTCGGGGGAAGTGGCGGGTCGCTAGCGCTTTGGAGGTCGCTATTGGGGCTGCCAGCGGGGACTGGTGCATCGTCGCGGCTGGCAAAATAAAGAACGGGCGCGCCACCCGTTGGTTGCACGCCCGTCCGAAAAATTCTCGCGGCTCGTTAAGAGGCGGTAGATTCGCCGGGTTTGCGGCGGTTCAGGAAGCGCGGACGGCGCTCGGTATCGTGCGCCATGCGCCGGCGCGCCGAGGACATGCCGAGCACAACGCCATCGACCTGCTGGCTGTAGGGCATCAGCGAGCCGTCGCCGGCCTTGATGTAAAGCGGGAGGCGGAGCTTGCGGCCCCAGTTCTGCCATTCTGCCACGACGTTGGCATTCCCGACCTCGCCGAAAACCTGATAGTTCAGGTCCGGATCGCCATGCACCAGTTCGATGGCGCTCGACAGAACGCCGTCTTCCGAGATGCGCGTCGAGACGGCAACGCCGACGAATTCATGCACCGGCACCTTCACCTTGATCGCGACACCCGACTTTTCGAGGGTCTTGCGCACGGTGACGGTCTTGACCGGATCCTTGGGACCATTGTCGTTGGCGGGACCAAACTGCCTGGCAGTGAACGGCTGCGCCGCGGTCTTTGCCGCGCTGCGCGTGCCGAACAGCACCACAACCGATGAACCCTCGAGTCCCAAGTGGTGGACCATTTTGTTAGACGCCTTCCTGTTAACCCCGAGAGCTATTGTTTTTTGGTGCTCTCTTATGGGTCCCAATCTAGCCCCCCGACTTTCCGCCGCGCTTAATTGGTTGGGTTAAGTTTAGGTAGTTTTGGACGAGGGTTAGCGGGGTGTTGCAGGCAGTAAGGTCTGGTTAGGCAAACCCTTGTGGCGCCCGGCTTTCACGCCTCATTTACCGGTGTTTGCACGTGTCCATGATTGCGCCTAGAAGGCGCGCGAGACCCTTGTCCGAGCCCATGCCCGAAGCCTTCCCCACCACCTATGAAGACGATCTCGAACTGCTGCGCACCGCAGCGGTGACGGCGGGCATCATCGCGTCCTCGTATTTCCGGCGCGACCTCAAGACGTGGACCAAGGAGAATGCCTCGCCGGTGTCGGAAGCCGACATCGTGCTCGACAAGTTCCTGCATTCGGCGCTGACGACGGCGCGGCCGGACTATGGCTGGCTGAGCGAGGAGAGCGTCGACGATTTCAGCCGGCTGTCGAGTGTGCGCTGCTTCATCGTCGATCCGATCGACGGAACGCGCGGCTTCATCAAGGGCGAAGACAGCTGGACGGTATCGCTGGCGGTTGTCGAAAACGGCATTCCGGTTGCCGGGGTGGTCTATGCGCCGGTGCGCGATGAGATGTACGAGGCCTGGCTGGGTGGCGGGGCGCGCAAGAACGGGCAGGCATTGGTGCGGCAAACACCGCCGGACCGGCAGTCGCCGCTGATCCCGGCGCCGGGTGCGGTGCATCATGAACTGCAGGCGGTGGGGCTCGACTACACGCGCGGTCCTGCCTACCCCTCCCTCGCCTACCGGCTGACGCAGGTGGCGACGGGCAATCTCGACGCCACCGTGGTACGGCGCGGCGCGCAGGACTGGGATATTGCGGGGGCCGCGACGATCCTGACGGAATGCGGGATCGGCTTCGTCGACGCCTGCGGAGGAGCCATGCAGTACAACAAGGCCGATGTGCGCCACGGGGCGCTTGCCGCGTTTGCTGTGGGTTCGCTAAGAGACGTGCTGACCGGGGCGCTGGTCAAGGTCTATGGCTGCCCCGAGATCGAGCGTGACCGTGAACGGAGCACCCCGTGAAGTCGCCAGCCAAGGGCAAATCAAAAGAACCGCAGAAGCAGCTGCTGCACCTCGTCATCGGTGGCGAGCTCGAGAACATCGACGGCGTCACCTTTAAGGACCTGAGCAAGGTCGACCTGGTTGGCGTCTATCCGAACTTCGCGGAAGCGGAGCGCGTGTGGCGTGGCAAGGCGCAGGCCACGGTCGACAATGCGCAGATGCGCTATTTCGTGGTGCACCTGCATCGCCTGCTCGATCCCGACGAGGATCAGGAGTGAGCGACGAAGCGGCTCCGCAAGCGGGGCCGTTTGCACTCTGGCTGCGAAGGGCTGCCGGTGGATGGCTGCTCGGCCCGTATCTCCGCCTGGTGCGCGCGACGTCCCGTGTCATCTATGACCCGCCGGATTTCTGGGAGCGGATCAACAATGCCGCGCCCGTGATCCTCACCTCGTGGCACGGGCAATCCAATCTCATCTATTCGACCTGGCCGGAGCCAAAACGCTTCGCCATCATGATCTCGACGCATCCGGACGGGCAGATTGCGCAGGGCATCGCGCAGAGTTTCGGGTTTTCGGTGATCGAAGGGTCGGGCGCCAGCGAGCGGCAGCGGCATGGCACAGGCGGTGTCGGTGCGTTCCGCAAGACGTTACGCGTGCTCGCGGGCGGACAATCGACCATTGCAACAGCGGATATTCCGCCAGTGCCGGGACGCAACGTAAGCCGCGGCCTGTTGGCGATGGCGCGGCATGCGAAGCGACCGATCTATGCGGTGGCGCTGGTCAGTTCACGCCGCAGAGTTCTCGACAGGATGTGGGACAGAATGCAGTTCCACTTCCCGTTCTCGACAATCGCGGTCGTCGCCGAGGGACCGTTTTTCATTGGCGACACGGCCCAGGAAGATGCCGACAGTGCGCAGTTGAAGGCAAGTCTCGACCGCGTGCTCGACAACGCGTTCCTCCTTGCCGACGAGGCTAGCGGCTCAGTTCGGCAATAATCGCCGCGCTGGCGCCGGGCGGGCCGATACGCTCGCGGCCGATGGCGGAACGGCGTTTGCGTTCGTGATCGTCGCCAAGCAGCAGTGTTAGCGCATCAGCGGCGGGTTCCGGTTCGGCGTCCACCAGAATGCGCGCGTCCGCATAGAGCGCGCTGATGCCCTTGATGCGGGCGTGACGATTGCGACGGGCGCGGAAGGTGATGGCGGGCACACCGCTGCCGATGGTCTGGATGGTCGCGGTACCCGCCTGCGACATCGCCACATCTGCGACGTCGAGAAGATTGCCCAGTACGTCGCGGCTGAGATGCACCGTCAGGTCGCCGGTCAGCGTCCCGCCATCGGCGGTCTCACGGGTCGCAGGCGGCACAAAGCTCAATCCCGCGATCGATGCGAGGGTGTCGGGATCGACACCGGCAGAGAGCGACAGGAAGAGATCCGGACGCAGGGCGGCGGGCAACCGGCGGAGGGCCAATGCCTGGATGCGGAAATTGTCGATGGTGGTGTCACGGCTGCCGGGCAGGAGCATCAGGGCCAGCGGGCGCGTGCGGCGCGAGCGCGCGTCGTAGTCGCCGCGCGGGATTGTATCCATCATGACGTTACCGGCAGCGGTGGCGTCGATGCCTTTGGTCCGCAGTGACGCCGCCAGTGGCTCGCTGCGGCAGAAGACCTTGCCGCAAGTCGCCCGGATGAGCTGTTTTTCGATGGTCCAGTAGCCGCGCTCGAAGCCGGAACGATAGACGTCGAGATAGGTGACGCCGGTCAGTCCAGCCATCCGGCAACCGAGGATCATCGTCAGATCGCCGACGACGACGATGCGGTCATAAGTCTCGCGCGCTTTGCGCAGGAATGCGATCGCTGCGGGGATGGTGCCGACGACGCCGCCGCGGATGTCGCGCAAGAG
>JBEBHC010000414.1:0-1201 GCA_040081185.1 Devosia sp.
TGTAGAGGCCGTTCTCGCTGAGCGTGAAGGCGCCGGCGCCGGTGGCGGCCCAGGTGTCCACGAGTGACATCTGCAGCACGTCGAACTGCTCGCGCGAGCGGGTGAGATAGGCGCGGCCTTCGTCGTGCACGAGCGTCACGCCGGGGTGGTCGGCGATCTTCGTGAAGCGGCGCGCGTGGTCGGTCAGCAGCGCCACGACGTTGCTGTTGATCTCGACCGCGGTGATGGCCGGGCTTCCGCTCCAGATGGCCGCCAGGATGTCGCGTCCGCCGCCCACGCCGACGATGCCGACGCGGCCGCCCTTGCGCAGGTGATAGGGCAGCGTGGTCACGTCGTAGGACACCCAGTCGAGGGATGCGGCGTTGCCGTCCCATTCGGTCATCGGCGTGCCGGCTTCGCCGTCCACGACCACGAACGCCTGGGTGTTGGTGAACTGCGCGGCGCCGTCGCCGCCGCCCCAGTAGAACGCCGGACCGACCTCGGGCAGGAACGCCAGGATGTGCGCGTGGCTGTTCCACAGGCTGCGCAGCACCGGCTTGTTCCAGGCGAGGCGGTTCTTCGGATACAGCACCCGCACGGCTTCACCGCGCACGTTCATGCCCATGGCGACCACGGCCAGCACGAGCGTGATCGGCACCAGGAGTCCAGCCGACAGGCCGGCGGCGCGGCGGAACGCGAGCGCGCCAAGCGCCGCGACAGCCGTGGCGGCGAAGGCTGCGGCGCTGAGGTTCGTGGCATCGAGCAGCAGCACCGCCGCCAGACATCCGATCGCCGCGCCCAGCAGGTCCGCGGCGTAGAGGCGTCCCACCGGGGCGTGGGTGCGTGTGAGGGCGAGCGTGGTCACGACGCCGCCGAGCGCAAAGGGCGTGGCGATGATGCCGAGCGACAGCGCCAGCACGACCAGGTCCATCGACGTCCACTGCTGGCCGTCGGGCATCGGGATGACCAGCGACAGCAGGTGCGAGATCGGCAGCACCATCGCGAAGCGCCCGGCCCAGGTGGCGAGCTGACGCGGGCCGTCGTCGAGCGGGAAACGCGCCGGCGAGACGAACACCGCCACGGCGCCGGCCGCCGCGCCGAGCATCGCCACGGAGATGGCGACGAACGAGAGGTGATACCAGGTGACGACCGAGAGCAGGCGGCTGTCGACGATCTCGAGCAGCAGCGTCGCGAGCATCGTCAGGCCGAGGCCGACGTAGAG
>JBEBHC010000415.1:0-1201 GCA_040081185.1 Devosia sp.
GTACACCACCGGGTAGTAGTAGCGGCAATCGTTGATGCCGGCCTGCTCGACTGCGTCGAGGTAAGCGTGACTGCGGACCACCGATGCATCGCCGGCGAGTTCATCCCAGCGTGTCGCGTCGATGTCCCCTATCGAAGTCAGTACCACGGTGCGATAGGCCGTGGCCTGGTGCGCGCCGCCACGGTCGGCGGTGAACACTGCATCGGGCAGTGGCAGGAAGGGGGTGGTGCTCACGTGGGTGCCGAAAGTCGCTGGGTTGTTGTGCCTGAGGTTCGGTGGCGCGCCGGTGACGGCACGTTAGCTCCACTGCCCGCCGCGTGCCGGGTTGTATTTGCCGCGTCGCGGCGGCGCGCTGCCGGGGCGGCCGGCAGGGCCGCGCTTCGGTACTTTGAGACTCGCCGCCGGCACCAGTTGATGCTCACCGTCGCCGATCAGATCGCGGCGATTCATCGCGACCAAGGCCTCGCGCAGCACGTCGAAATTTGCTTCGTCGTGATAGCGCAGGAAGGCCTTGTGCAATTTGCGCTGGGCAAGACTGCGCGCACTGAACACCTTGCCGCTCTTGTAGCTGACCTTGTGCAAAGGATTACGCCCGGAGTGATACATCGCGGTGGCGAGCGCCACATGGCGCGCCGTATAGGGCAGATCGCTCGTACCCGGCCCGATCGCGACGACGCCGAGGAGGTCGCCGGACGCCCCCACGAGCGGCGACAGGATCTGCGCGCCGGTAGCGGCGATCCAGTCCTGGTCCGCATCCGGCAGCAGGCGCGCCAGCGCCGAGCGCGCGTCCACGAGCACCTCGCTGCGCGTCGTATGCAGCAGGTCACGCAGCACGGAGTGTCGCGGCAGCGGCGGTGCCGAGCCGTCGAGCGCCACGAGGCTGGCGGCGTCTTCGGCCAGCAGCAGCACGGTCACGCGCGCGGCGTGCAGCGCGGCGGTGAGTTCCTCGCCGAGCGCGGCGCTTATCTCGCGCAGGCTCTCGCTGCCGCGGAAGCGCCGTTCGAGGCGCGCCAGCACCTCGGCAGGGTCGAGCGGCTCGCGCAGGAACCAGCGGTCCACCGCGCCGATGAGCTGCGGGCGGAAGGTCAGCGCCAGCAGGCCCGCGCACGAGAAGGCGACGAGGCCGGCCGGCTGCCGCGTGTTCACGTACTGCACGAACGTCAGGCCGCGGTTCACGACCACGTCGAGCACGAGGTAGGTG
>JBEBHC010000416.1:0-1196 GCA_040081185.1 Devosia sp.
AAAGCCGAAGTGCAACAGCGCGACGAGCGCGACGAGGATGCGCGAAAGGACGCCCATGGCCGTCTCCCAAAGAAGAACGGACCGGAGCTTAGCTCCGGCCCGTCAATCTTGTCTCGCGATGAGTTTCGCTCTGTTGAGCGATTAGCCGAACTTGCGCTTCAGATCGGCCGCGCCGTCCTGAACCAAGCCCGCTTGAGCTGCGTCGCTCATGCGGTCGCGGATCATTTTTTCGGCCGCGGCGATCGCAGCTTCGGCGGCGGCGGCGCGGACTTCGTCCGAGGCCTTCGTGCCGGCTGCCGCGATGCGGTCGTTGGCCTGTTGTTCGCGGCGCGCCATGGCGGCTTGCATCGAAGCGCGGGTTTCTTCCGCAACCAACGCAGCTTGCTCCTTGGCGTTCGCCACGATTTCCTTGGCTTCCACCTCGGCTGCGGCGTGCTTTGCGGTGTATTCCGCGTGGAGCTTTTCGGCTTCCTCGCGCAGACGACGCGCCTCGTGCAGTTCCTTGGCGATCTCGTTCGAACGCGCATCGAGCGCGCTGAGGATCATCGCCGGGACTTTCAGCCAGAACATCACCACGAAGAAAATCGCGAACGCGACGAAGGCGAAGAAGGTAGCATCAAATTGCATTACGCTTCTCCTGCAACGCGCTGACGCTGTGCGCCGGCACTTGCCGGTGCGATCTTGTCGGCGATATCGCGCGCGAGCGCTTCTGCGATCCCCGGCACTTCGGCCAGCGCCTTCTTGCGCTCGGCGTCGACCTTGGCTTCCGCTTCGGCGATCTTCTTGGTGAGACGTTGCTCTGCCGCTTCCTGTTCAGCCGTCAGCTTTGCAGTGACGTCCGCGCGGGCGGCGTCCACCAAAGCCCGCGCATCCGCGCGCGCCTTGGCGACAGCCTTTTCCATGTCGACGCGCGCCTGTTCGGCAGCTGCGCTTTTCTGCGCAGCTTCGTCCAGATCGCTCTTGATCGTGCCGGCGCGCTTGGCGAGCACCGCAGTGATCTGCGGCAGCACCACGCGTGACAGCAGCAAGTAGAGCGCCGCGAACGTAAGGACGAACCAGAAAAGCTGGCTCCCGAACGTTGCCGCGTCGAACGGCGGGAAGGCGCCGCCTTCGGCGCCGTGCGCTGCAGCGGCATCAGCGCCATGCGCTGCGTCCGTTGCGTGTTCGACTAGAGGTTCGTGAGGCGTCGCCGCCAT
>JBEBHC010000417.1:0-1194 GCA_040081185.1 Devosia sp.
CAGCAGGCTTCAAAGCAGATGTCGCTGGCCTATCAGCGCGGGCTTTACCGCCGGGTGGGCGAAGCGGAGGTTTGGAGCGAGCGCCACGAGGAAGCCGCACCCGAGCCTGCACCATGGGAGGAGCAGCCCCATGCCGGATAACCTGATCGATAACAGTGTTGTCGAACGGTACGCGGGGCTTGAGGGCCGCGACCTGATCAAGTCCATTTTGCGGGATTATCCCGGGAAGACGGCCCTAGTTTCCTCTTTCGGTGCCGAGTCTGCCGTGTTGCTGCACATGGTTTCGGAAGTTGATCCGGATCTGCCGATCATTTTCCTGGATACGGGAAAGCTGTTCCAGGAAACGCTGGATTACCGCGACAAGCTGATTGTGGAACTTAGGCTCACAAATGTGCGCTCGGTGAAGCCGGAGGCATTTGACATTCTCGCCCATGATGCCACCGGCCTGTTGCACCAGAGCAATACCGATGCCTGTTGCAATATCCGCAAGACCGTGCCGCTTGAAAAAGCCCTGGCGGAATTTGACGTGGTGATTTCCGGTCGTAAGCGTTTCCATGGCGCGGCCCGGGCTGATCTCGACTACGTCAGCATCGCGGATGACCGGCTGAAGGTTGAGCCGCTTGCCGGGTTCTCGGCCCTCGACATCCAGTCCTACATGAACAGCCATCATCTGCCGTCGCATCCCCTCAAGCTCAGGGGCTACCGCTCGATTGGCTGCGAACCCTGCACTTCGCTTGGCGGCACGGATGATGATCCGCGCGCCGGACGCTGGGCCGGAACCGACAAGACGGAATGCGGCATACATTTCACCGCCAATGGACAAATTATCCGCACAGTTCAGCGCCAAGCTGTGAACGCTTGATCACCGACAGGCTTAGGGGAATCACCTGATGCATGAATTTTGGGCCTTTGCCCTTGTGGGTTTTTTCGCCCAGCTTGTTGACGGTGCTTTGGGCATGGGCTTTGGCGTTATCTCCGCCTCGGTGCTTCTGGCGCAGGGTGTGCCCCCTGCCCTTGCTTCGGCAAGCGTGAACGCGGCCAAGCTCCCAACGACTGGAACGGCGGCACTCTCCCATTACCTGCACAAAAATCTCGATTGGCGCATCATCGTCATGCTGTGCGTGTTCGGTGCATTGGGCGGCGTGATTGGTGCGACGGTGCTGACGAGCTTGAAGGGCCAGACATTGTTCGTCA
>JBEBHC010000418.1:0-1190 GCA_040081185.1 Devosia sp.
CTCGGCGACCTCAACGGGTCGATGCAACACACTCGCTAAATCGCTCGGCCGGGGTATGAAAGTCCAGAGTTTTTCTTGGACGTTCGTTGAGCTCGCGGGCGATGCGGTTGAGCTGTGCTTGTGAGTGCGGCGCCAGGTCTGTGCCTTTCGGAAAGTATTGGCGCAGCAGTCCATTGGTGTTCTCGTTTGAGCCGCGCTGCCAAGGGCTATGAGGATCGCAGAAATAGATGTCGACGTCTGTTTCCAACGTGAAGCGTTGGTGGTTAGCCAACTCTTTGCCGTTGTCCCAGGTCAGCGATTTGTAGAGTTCGTCGGGAAGCTTGCGGGCTTGCTTGATCAGGGCGTTGACGACGGTCTGGGTTTCTCGGTTCGGGATCTTTGCCAGCATGACATAGCGCGAATGGCGCTCGACCAGCGTGATGATCTGGCTGCTGTTGGAGCCGAGCAACAGATCACCCTCCCAATGACCAGGCACGGCGCGGTCGTCAGCTGAAGCTGGCCGTTCGCGAATTGAAATCGAGTTGGCCAGGCGACCCTTTAGCGTCGCGTGCCGTGAGTGGCGAATAGACCGGTGGCGACGCAGATGCTGCACCAGCTGTTTCTTCAAAACGCCGCGCGCTTGCACATAAAGGCTGCGATAAATGGTTTCGTGCGACACCCGCCGCGCCTCGTTTTCCGGATGCAAGTGTTTGAGCCAGCCTGCGATCTGCTCGGGCGACCAGTTGCGCTCAAGCTTTGCCGCAACAGCTTGCCGTAAGCGCGAATTCTTCGCCAGCTTGCACAATTTCGGGCGCAGCGCTTTCTTCCATGCGCGTTTGTCGGCCGCTGCGGCCCGGTATCGTCCTGAACCGCCGTTGCGGGTGATTTCACGGCTGATGGTCGAAGGCGCGCGCGTCAGCGCCTTGGCTATGGCGCGCACCGTTCGGCCGGCAACAACGCCGCGCGATATTTCCTCACGTTCGGCCAACGTCAGCGCCGTCCGCGATCGTTGTCTAGGCGACGGCCTGATGCCGCCGGTGGGCGACATGTGCGCGAGAATGCAGGAATGCGACTTACCCAGCGCCCGGGCAATCGCCTTTACCCCGGCGCCCGTCTTCCATCGCTCCCACAGTTCTGCGCTCTGCGCCGAAGTAAATCCTACGCGGTGATATGGCTTTCTCACTGTCATCGCTCCACGACCTCAAACTAAG
>JBEBHC010000419.1:0-1190 GCA_040081185.1 Devosia sp.
GCCGGTGATGGTGGCGACGGCATCGCCGGCTTTCGTGTCCGCCTGCAGCTCGACTTTCACGTTGCGGGCGACGCGGAGCTTGCGCACGAGGTTGCGTGGCGTGTCGTCGGCCCGGAGCTTTCCCTTGTGCAGGAGCAGCACGCGGTCGCAGGTCTGCTCCACCTCGCTGAGGATGTGCGTGGAAAGGAGGATGGTCTGCTGCGTGCGGTAGGTCTGCAGCAGCTCACGCACATGGCGGATCTGGTTGGGATCGAGCCCGTTCGTCGGCTCGTCGAGGATGAGCAGCGGCGGGCGGGCGATGATCGCATCTGCGAGCGCCACGCGCTGCCGGAAGCCCTTGCTGAGGCTGCTGATGATCTTGCGCCGCACATCGGTGAGCGCGCAGGCATCCATGACAGCTCCCGTGCGCTTGCGCAGTTCCGCTCCGTGCAATCCTTTGAGTGCGCCGCGGAAATGCAGATACTCCTTCACGCGCATGTCGAGGTAGAGCGGCGCGTTCTCCGGCATGTAGCCCAGGCTGCGTCGTGCCTCGATGGACTGGTGGAACACATCGAAGCCGTTCACCCGTGCCGTGCCCGAAGTCGGCGGCATGTAGCCGGCGAGGATGCGCATCGTTGTGCTCTTGCCCGCGCCGTTCGGCCCGAGAAATCCGACCACTTCACCGGGCTTCACCGTGAACGAGAGTCCGTCCACCGCGGTGCGGCCCACGTAGGATTTGGTGAGGTTCTGGACTTCGATCATGCGTGCGAACGGCGATCAAAGCGCAGATGCGGTGGAGTGACAACCCAAACGGTGCTCTCGTTGCCAAATACGCTGCCCGGGAACCCGGGAGATTCCCTGCATCATTCGTTTTTCGCTTCACTTTTCCCCTTTCGTGGTCCGGCTCCTGCGTCATAATGCGTCCCCCCGAAACCCGCCCCATGAACGCCACGCTGCCCTACCGTGCGAACGCCGACCTCCTCGAAGCAAAATATCTCGATTGGAAACGTGACCCGCGCGGTGTGGAGCCTGCCTGGGCATCGTTCTTCGAGGGATTCGAGCTCGGCATGGCACAGAGGACGCAGTTGACCCCGGTGCGCGGCGGGGAGGAGGAGCAGCCGCTCGCGGAGCAGACGCTGCTCGGTGCCTATCAATACGTCGGCGATGCGAGCGGGGTCGCGGGTGGCGCGCTGGTGGTGGTCGCCTATGAT
>JBEBHC010000202.1:0-4719 GCA_040081185.1 Devosia sp.
CGGCTTTCAGCAGCGACGCACCCACCGCGGCTCCGGCAGCGATGCCGATGTTGTAGGCCGTGGAGATGAGCGTTGCGGCCAGGCGTGGCGCTTCACGCGCGCCATTGAGGATGCGGACCTGGATGGGCGTCGAGAAGCCGAAGCCGAAGGCCGACGCCAGGAACAGCATGATCGCCACGGCGACGGCGTTGTGCACCGCGAATAGCAGGAGGATGAAACAGGCGATCTGTCCGGCGATCACGATGAGGATGGCGCGGTCGCGGTTCCAGTCGGCGGCGCGTCCGCCGAGCCAGATGCCGAACACCGCACCGGCTCCGCCAATCAGCAGGAAGATCGGGACTGCGGAAATGGGGTCGAGGCCGGTGACGTGTTTCAGGATCTCGACCTGGAACGTGCCGAAGGCAATCTGGCCGACCATCAGGATGGTGATGGCGAGGTAGGAAAGGAACACCTCCTGATGCAGGAGCTGTCCGGCCTGCTTGCGCAGGGGCGCATCGGCTTCATCTTCGCCCGCGATCTCGCGCGGCATGGCGAAGAGCACGGCGAGCACCGACAGGACGGCGAGCACGGCGATGACCGCAAAGCTCACGCGCCAGCCAAAGGCGTTTCCAATCGCGGTGCCCGCGGGCAAGCCAAGGATGTTGGCGACGGTGATGCCGCCGACGAAGAGCGAGATGGCCGCGCCACGGCGTTCGACCGGCACGAGATGCGAGACGGCGACCGAGGCCACACCGAAGAACACGCCGTGGCCGCACGCGGAGACGAGGCGGGCGAGAAGCAGGGTTTCGTAGGTCGGCGCGAGAGCGCAGAGCAGCTGACCGACCGCGAACAGCGCCATGACGCCGAGGATTGTCGGCTTCAACGGCAGGCGGGTCACGAGCAATGCGAGGATCGGTCCACCCACGGCAACGCCCGCGGCGTAGCCAGTGACGAGCAGACCCACGGTCGGCACGTCGACGCCGAGATCGGACGACACGCCGCTCAGGATACCCGAGACTATGAACTCGGTGCTGCCGATACAAAAGGCGGCGAGCGAAAGGGCAAAAACAGCGGGAGGCATGAAGCGGGTCCGGAAAACGCGGGACAAAAGCACTTGCCGTAGGGGTGGGCAAGCCGGGTGGTGCAAAATCCGGCGGACTGCGCCATATTTCCGTGAGGTTCAGATCACGGAGGCGGGAATGGCAGGAGCGGATGTGAAGCGGCGGTGGGCGATGATCACCGGATTGCGCGGGCTGCTGATGCTGCTCGCAGGACTCTACGCTGTGATCTGGCCGGCGCAGGCGCTGGTCCTGGTGGTGACGGTGGGCGCGGTCCTGCTCATCATCGACGGCGCGTTAGGGCTGTGGAGCCTGACATTCGGTGGCGGCAAGACCGGCAATTTCTGGTTCGATGTGGTGCGCAATGCGCTGGCACTTTTCCTCGGCGTGCTCATCCTCGTCTCGCCGGTGCTGTCCGCCATCGTGGCGACGCTGTTCTTCGTCTATCTGTTCGCGTTCCAGGCGATCCTCGTTGGCGTGATGGAGATTGTCATCGCCGTGCGCGAGCGTGCCCTCTACTCGAAGATCTGGCCGGTGCTGCTGTCGGGCGTCCTGTATGTCCTGTTCGGCATTGCGCTCCTGTTTGCGCCATTGATGGGCGGCATCGTGTTTACGGTGGTCGCCGGAATACTGATGATCCTGTTCGCGGTCGCACTGCTCACCATTGCCTGGCGGTTGTGGCAGGGCGCAGGCGCGTCGGATTCGTGAGTTGCCAGTGCCGTCGCTTTCCCAACTGGTCAATGCGCAACTGACCACGATCATCGCCTTCGCGGCGATCCTCGTGTTCGCAGTGATCGAACTGGCATTTCCGCGGATGCAGAAGCGGCCCACACTGCGTGAGCATCTGCCGCCAATCCTTGCATTCGCCGCGATGACTATCGCCACGACACTGGTGCTGCAATTTGCGGCGTCGGCCCCGCTTATAAAGATGTTCGCCCCGCTCCAGGTGTTTCATCTGGCACGACTGTCCTGGCCTGCATGGGCGGTGTTCGTCGTCAGTTTCCTGCTGATCGACTTCCTGACTTACGCCTTTCACCGGCTCAGCCATGCCATTCCCGTGCTCTGGCGCTTGCATGCGATCCACCATTCGGATGAGCATGTGACCGCGGTGACGGGGCAATTGCATCATCCGCTCGAGGTAGCAGTGAGCTTCGTGTTCCTGCTATTCCTCTACATCGTACTGGGCGTGCCGGTAAGGGTAGCGATCATCTACGGGCTGGTGGTCGCCGCGCATAATGGGTTCACGCATGCCGACATCGCTTTGCCAGGCTGGCTGGACAGGGCGCTGCGCTGGATCGTTGTCACGCCTGACCTCCACCGCACCCACCATTCGGTCGAGATGCGCGAAGGCAATTCGAATTTCGGCGAGGTGTTCACGATCTGGGACCGGCTGTTCGGCACCTATGTCGACCGGCCATCCGTTCCTGAGGCTCAACTGCGCATGGGCCTTCCGGAGACGTCGCGGCCGGCGGGGTTCAAGACCGGCGTGCTGCTCGCCTTTCCGTTTGCCATGAAAAAGCCGGACAGAGGCAGCGGCCCCGGCCCGGCTTGAAGCAATGCGGCGTTGGCTCAGGCGGCCTGTTCTATCCATAGCTTGGCGGGGCGGGAACCGAGGACGACGGCATCGACGCCCCATGCAGTCCACTCGTCGTAAGACACCATCCTGAGGTCGAGCATGCTGTAGTCGACCTGATAGAAGCCGTCCTTGCCGGTGGTGACGGTGCGGGCGAAGCGACGGTCCTCGAGCAAATCCTGCGCCATGACGCCAACATGGATGTCCTCGGACCACAGGTATCGGAAGGCATAGAGGCGGATGCCGTCGTTCAGCGTGGCGACGTGTGTGATGTCGCGCTTGAGGCGGCGATCCGATGGTTGGCTGTCAGCCACGCAGGTGCCGCCGGTCAGCGTATAGCCCGGTGGGCAATAGAGGCCATCGGTCGTGGGCACATAACCCGCGCTGATTTGCGGCGCCTGGCGCAGGAAGTCATAGCCGCCGAGGATCGTGAAATTAGTTAGGTTCAGACCGGCACTTAGGTCAAGGCCGATCGGCTGATCCGTGGAAGTCGGAAACCAACTGATGCCACCGCCGACAACGAAGTTGTTGGAGTGATTTGTCGAAAGGACTTTCGCCGTTACGCCGACATCCGGACCGCTATCGCCAAACTCGGCCGCTATGCCGAGCATGAGACCGATGCTGGGTTCAGTCCCCGAGGGCGGTACCGAAGGGGGCGGTGGACTACCTGCCAGGGAATAGCCGAATGGCAGAATGGCCACCAAAGCCGTGGTGGTGAGAAGCCTGCGCATTTAATACCCCCGCATAAAATTGGAAAACGCTAGGGAACACCGACTCTCGCGCCAAGACAAGCGCAGTGAGGATCACCGTTTTCACAAATTCCCAAGTGATGCAGCAAACCCTCACACCCCGGCGATGGGGGTTGCGGGGATAAACCCGGGCGCATGACTCGCTTCGCCGGGTCGCAGCGCTTACTTACGGCTCATGCGCTTTACCGACGCCTTCCTCGATGAGATCAGGCAGCGGCTGACCATCCATGAGGTGGTCGGCGAGCATGTGATCTGGGACAAGCGGAAGAGCCAGCCGGCGCGCGGGGATTATTGGGCCTGCTGCCCGTTCCACGGCGAAAAGACGCCGAGCTTTCACGCCGACGACCGCAAGGGCATCTACCACTGCTTCGGTTGCGGGGTGACGGGTGACCATTTCCGGTTCCTGACCGAAAATCGCGGCATGAGCTTTCCCGAGGCGGTTGAGAAACTCGCGAGCATGGCCGGCGTGCCGATGCCGGCACGAGACGAGCGCGAAGAAGCGCGGGACGAGGCGCGGCGCAACCTCCATGATGTGATGGAGCTGGCGGCGCAGTATTTCGAGGCGGCGCTGGGCCACAATATCGGGGCGCGGGCGCGCGGGTATCTCAATGAGCGCGGGGTGAGTGCGCAGGCTCAGGCGCGTTTCCGCATCGGCTTTGCGCCGGACAGCCGCAACGCGCTGAAGGAACACCTGGCCAATAATGGAGTCTCGGCCCAGGAAATGGCCGACACCGGGTTGGTGGCGTCTCGCGACGACGATCCGCTGACCTATGACCGGTTCCGCAATCGCGTGATGTTTCCGATCTCGGATTTTCGTGGGCGGATCATCGGTTTCGGCGGGCGTGCACTGAGTGCCGATGTGCCGGCCAAATATCTCAACTCGCCCGAGACGCCGCTCTTTCAGAAGCGGCTGGTGCTCTACAACGGCAAGGATGCGCGGAACGCAGCGCGCGACGGCAAGCCGGTGGTGGTGGTCGAGGGCTACCTGGATGTGATCGCGGCGGTGATGGCAGGGTTCGAGGGCACGGTGGCCCCGATGGGGACCGCGCTGACCGAGGACCACCTGCAGATGCTGTGGCGGATGAGCGAGACGCCGATCCTCTGCTTCGACGGTGACGCGGCGGGTCAGCGGGCGGCAGAACGCGCGGCCGGTCTCGTGCTGCCGCTGCTGCAGCCGGGGCGCACAGTGAAGATCGCGACGCTGCCGGACGGGCTTGATCCGGACGATCTGATCAAGGCGCATGGGCGCGGGGCGTTCGCCGATGTGCTCGACCGGTCGCGGTCGCTGTCGGACATGATCTGGAGCCTCGAGACGGGTGGCATCGTGCCGGAGACGCCGGAGGCGCGAGCGGCGCTCGAG
>JBEBHC010000061.1:0-17523 GCA_040081185.1 Devosia sp.
CCTGCAGCGCGGCATCGCCGTGCTCGATGCTTTGCAGGGAGAACTTCATTCCAATCGCGTCAGCATCGATCTGATGCGCCATGCCGCAGCGCTCGACCTGATGCATTTCGAGGAAGCGTCCTACCAGGACAAGCTCGAGCGTGCCCGCCGCCAGGCAGCGAGCCGCTCGACGGTGCTGAGTCAGGTCTTCGGCCAGGTGCAGATGATCATCACGGCGATCGCGCTCGCCATCGGCCTGCTCGTCTATGCGCCGCTGCTCATCATCCTGATGGTCGTCGCAATCCTGCCCGCCGTGTGGGGTGAGTTCCGCTTCAACCGGCTGGCCTATTGGCTGAACCATGAGCGCTCGCCCGAGCGCCGCCAGATGGAATATCTGCGCCAGATCGGGGCCAGCGCCGACAGTGCCAAGGAGGTCAAGCTCTTCGGCCTCGGCGACTATCTCGTCGGCCGCTTCAAGACGCTGGCCGATGGCATCTATCTCGAGAACCGCAAGCTCACCATCCAGCGCAACGCGCTCGGCGCCTTGCTCGGCACCATCTCGACGCTCGCCTACTATGGCGCCTATGCCTATGTCGTCTGGCGCACCGTCAATGGCGAGTTCACCATCGGCGATCTCGCCTTCCTCTCGGGCTCCTTCCAGCAGCTCAACGGCTACTTCCAGCAGATCCTGATCGGCTTCACCTATGTCGCCGGACAGGCGCTCTATCTCGACGACCTCTATTCCTTCTTCGACATCAAGCCGACGATCACCGAGCCGGCCAATCGCAGGCCGTTTCCCGTCCCGCTCAAGCAGGGCATCGTCTTCGACAATGTCGGCTTCCGCTATCCCGGCTCCGAGCGCTGGGTGATCCGCAATTTCAACCTCACCATCAAGGCGGGTGAGACGGTTGCGCTGGTCGGCGAAAACGGTGCGGGCAAGACCACCATCGTCAAGCTGATGACCCGGCTCTACGAAGCCGAGGAAGGCCGCGTTACCATCGACGGCATCGACATTCGCGAATTCTCCTCCGGCGACCTGCGCCGCAACATCGGCGTCATCTTCCAGGATTTCCTGCGCTATTCGTTTACCGCACGCGAGAACATCGGCGTCGGCCGCATCGAGGAATCGACTGACCTGCCGCGCATCACGCGCTCGGCCGAACAGAGCCTTGCGCATGAAGTCATCGACAAGCTGCCCGGCCGCTACGAGCAGCAGCTGGGCAAGCAATTTATCGGTGGCCAGGACCTGTCGGGCGGCGAGTGGCAGAAGCTCGCCATCGCCCGCGCCTATATGCGCGAAGCCGAGATCATCATCCTCGATGAACCCACCGCCGCGCTCGATGCCCGCGCCGAAGCCGAGGTCTTCTCGCGCTTCAAGTCGCTCAGCGAATCCGCCACGGCGCTGCTCATTTCGCACCGCTTCTCCACCGTCCGCATGGCCGATCGCATCGTCGTCCTGCATGAGGGCCATGTGCTCGAAAACGGCAGCCACGCCGAACTCGTCGCCCTCAACGGCCGCTACGCCGAACTCTTCGAGCTCCAGGCCGCCGGTTACCGCTGACCTCGCTTTCCTCCCGCGTTTACGGGGGAGGGGGACCAGCCAAGCTGGTGGAGGGGGCGGCCGCTTGCGCTAAAGCCAAACGCGGCCAACACTGCTTCCGATGTCCGAGCCACTGCGCACCACCACTTTCACGCTCACCCGCGCCGATGCGCTCGCCTATGAGCGCTACGCCCGCCCGATGGGCTGGCGCCGCGTCGTCGGCCTTGCCATCTGGCTCGCGCTCGCCTGGCCGATACTCTGGCTGATCCCCGACAACTGGTCGGGCACGCCGATGATGCCGACCTTCTGGGCGCTGGCCGCCGTCCTGCTCGCCATCAACTACACGCTCGCCATGATCGTCTGGGCGATCGGCGATATGCGTCGGGCGCGCCGGCGCGTGCACAGCGCCCATGACGTCGTCCTGGAGGAGTTCGCGGAAAGTGTCTCGGTCACAGGGGCCGGCATACCGCGTTATCTCAAATTTGCCGACGACCGCGTATCGGTCACGACCGAGAGCCACCTCTTCGTCGGCACCGGTCCCAACGCCGTCATCATTCCTCGTAGAGCCTTCATCGACGACAGCGAGTTCGACGCACTCGCCGCTCGTTTCGAGGGTGCCGTCCCGCCTGTCGGAGAGCCTGCGGCAGAGCTGTCACCTCCAGCAGCGAGCCCGCCAACACCTCCCGTGGAGCAAGCAGCGGCCGCCGACGCGCCCGTTCCGATTGACCCCGGCCGGGCGAGCGCCTAAGTCCCGCCCATGCAGAAGAACCAAAAAGGCGGTGCCACCGGACCGAGCCAGCGCATGCTGCGCGTCGGCGAACTGGTGCGGCACGCTTTGGCCGATTTGTTCACCCGCGGCGAAATCGAAGACCCCGAACTCGAGGGCATCACCGTCACCGTGCCCGAGGTGCGGATGTCCCCTGATTTGCGGGTCGCCACGGCCTACATCATGCCGCTCGGCGGCGAAAAGGCCGAGGAGACTGTCGTTGCGCTGGCCCGCCACCAGCGCTTTATCCGCGGCCAGGTCGCGCCCCGGCTCGATCTCAAATTCGCGCCCGAAATCCGCTTCAAGGTCGACGAAACCTTCGCCGAGTTCGGCCGGATCGACGCCCTCCTCAAGTCCGACCGCGTCCAGCAGGACCTGCAGACGGACGAGGACGAAGAAAGAAATTCGGATTGAAACGTCCAGTCACCGGCTGGCTCGTCCTCGACAAGCCGGCCGGCATGTCCTCAGCCCAGGCAGTCGGCAAGGTCCGCTGGCTCTATGGAGCCGCGAAAGCCGGGCACGCCGGCACGCTCGATCCGCTGGCCACCGGCATTCTGCCCATCGCCTTCGGTGAAGCCACCAAGACCATCCCCTTCATCGAGGATGGCCGCAAACGCTATCGTTTCAGCCTCGTCTGGGGCAGCGCCACCACCACCGACGACACGGAGGGCGAGACCGTCGCAACCTCGAGTCACCGTCCGGATGAAGCCGAGCTTCGCGCGATCCTTCCGCGCTTCACCGGCAGTATCCTGCAGCGCCCCCCTGCCTTTTCCGCCATCAAGGTCGACGGAGAACGCGCCTATGCCCGCGTCCGCGCCGGTGAGGTGCTTGAACTGCCGGCCCGTCCCGTGCAGGTCGAGACGCTGGAGATCGTCTCCCACTCGGACACCGAGACGGTCTTCGACATGCGCTGCGGCGCAGGCACCTATGTCCGGTCCATAACACGCGATATCGCAAAGGCACTGGGATCGCACGGCCACACCGGCTGGCTTCGGCGGACAGGCGTGGCCGATTTCGAAGAAGCGGGAGCGGTCACCATCGCAGCGCTTGAGGCCACGCCGAATCGCGATGCCCTCCTCCTCGCCCCGGCCGCCGCTCTGCGGCACCTGCCGCAAATCGCTCTTTCGCCCGAAGACGCAGCACTCATCCGACATGGCAATCCGGTGCTTTTGCGCGGGCACAACGCGCCGCTCGAAATTCCCGCTGCCTGGGTCAGTTTCCAAGGCAACGTTTTGGCGCTTGGGCGCGTTGAGCAAGGCCAGTTCAGGCCAGGGCGCGTCTTGGCCTGATCAAGCGTGGCCGGATTTGCCGGCCGAAACGATTGCAAACCACCTGAGTTGCGCCATCATTGCGGGCGCGATTTTGACTTCAGCGCACATCCTGCCGGCGGCAGGCCCAACCGGTGCCCATGGCCTCGATCAACAACCCAGCGCAACCCGCTCCGGCAGCAGCCAGCACGCCGCCCGTAGCAGCGCGACCCCGTCCAATTGCCGTCTATCTCTTCATCCTTGCTTTGGTGGCCCTCGTTCCGGCCTTCGGCTTTTCAGCCATTTTGCTGCAGCGCAACAACGATGCGCAGGAGCGCGTCGTCGAAACCCTCATCACCGGGTCGGCCCGCTCAATCATGCAGGTCGTGGACCGCGAAGTGTTTGCCAACATCTCCACTTTGAAGGTCCTCGCCACGACCAAAACATTAGAAAGCGGCGACCTGTTTGCTTTCTACAACCAGGTGAAAACCGCGCTCGCGGGCACCAATACCTACGTCTACGCGCTTAATTCAGACTTCCTTTCGATCCTCTCCACGCGCACCGATTTCGGCGCGCAACCCGTCAGAACAAACGATGTCGAAAGCGCTCAGAAGGCGTTCGACACCCGCGATGTTGTGATTTCGGGTCTGGTGATCGGCAGCATTTCGGGCAACAAGATATTCAACGTGCTTTTCCCGGTCTTCACGGGCACGCTCTCCCCCCTAGTCCTCGCTATTTCCCGCGAGGCAAGCAGCCTCGAAACGGCGCTCCTGTCCGACAAACTGCCGGACGGCTGGAACGTCGCCATGGTGGACACCAAGGGCACTATCATTGCGGCCTCGGGCGGCGGCGGCACGTCCGGCGATCATTTTGCTTTGGCCGAGATCGGCCAGCTGACCACCACGCCCGGCCTTGTGACCCTGCGCTCCGACGGCGTCACCTACCGCGCCGCGATCCGCCAGTCCCCCATTACCGGCTGGACGCTGGTCGCCTGGGCGCCGCAAAGCCTCATCGCCCGGCCGCTTGTGGATGCGGTGTGGTCGCTTGCCGTCGGCGGGCTGCTGCTGGCCGCGATCGTCATTCTCATCGTCTATTGGGTGACACTGCAGATCGGCCGTTCGGTGCGCGGCCTCGAGGCCGATGCGAAGCGGCTTGGAACCGGCCAGCCTGTCCCGGCCCGCGACTACCCGATCTCCGAGATCGCCTCGATTTCCTTTGCCATCGAGGATGCCTCTCGTCGCCGGCAGGCGGCGGAGACCGAGGTCCGCTTCCTCATGCGCGAGCTCGCCCATCGCTCCAAGAACCAGATGACGGTCATTGCCGCGATGGCCAAGCAAACCGCCCGCGGCGCCGATTCCGTCCCGGATTTCGTCGCAAATTTCGAAAAACGCATCTTCGGTCTCGCAAAGTCGACCGACCTGCTGCTCGCGAATGGCGTTGTCGGCGTCGACCTCAAGGAACTGATAGCTGGCCAGATCGACCCGCTCAGCCCGGTCGATTCCGGCCGCGTCCACCTCGAGGGCCCGCCCTTCCGGCTCAACAACCAGGCGGCACAGATCCTCGGCATGGCGGCCCACGAACTGGGCACCAATGCCGTCAAATACGGCGCCTTCCGCAAGGAAGACGGCCGCCTCGACGTCACTTGGGCCCGCGGGCCCGAAAATCTCGACCTGGTCTGGCGCGAAACCGTCGAAAACCCGCTGGCGCCCACCGAACGGCGCGGTTTCGGCACCACGGTGCTCGAAAACATGGTTGTCCGCTCTCTAGGCGCCCAGGCCGAGCGGACCGTGCATCCGGACGGGATCGAGTGGAAATTCACCATCCCCCTTAGCGCCATCGATCCCTCGTACACGCCCGAGGACGCCAAGACCTGACCCCAGTCTAGGGAAACCGCTGGCATTCCCGCCATATTTCCCTTATACGCCGCGCCATCCACGCCAAGAGCGCGGATATTAGCGGCCCGCGACTGGACGACATCCCGGCGCAGGGCGACCCAATCCTCCTCTTGAAAGGATCAACCCGATGTCGATTACGCCAGAGCGCAAGGCTGCGCTCATCACCGAATATGCCACCAAGGCCGGCGATACCGGCTCGCCCGAAGTGCAGGTTGCGATCCTCTCCGAGCGCATCACCAACCTCACCGGGCACTTCAAGGATCACGGCAAGGATCACCATTCCCGCCGCGGCCTGCTGAAGCTCGTGCAGACCCGCCGTTCGCTGCTCGACTACGTCAAGCGCATCGACGAGGCCCGCTACAAGAAGCTGATCGAAGCTCTCGGCATCCGCCGCTGATCGATCGCCGGAACGCCACACCCTGGCGTCACCGGCATGCAATCGGGCCACTGAGGCACGCCTCACTGGCCAGCCATCTGAAGCGTAGGCTGGTTGGACTACGCGGAGCATGGCGAGATCATTGGCTGCTCATGCTGCGCTGGCGCAGCAAACACGTGAGCATCCAATCGTCTTGTCCATGGTCCGCCCCGGACTGACACCCGGGATCTGGCGCGCTGCCGGGAAATGAAGCGGACATCGCTTCGGCAGCGTCACCCCAGAAGAAGCCAGCGCGGAAACCGTGCCGCACATGCCGGCCTGACACATGGGGTGTCCGGCGACGGGCAGGCACATCGGATGAGTTCGCGGGGTCACTACGCCCCCACGTTCCCGCTCATCCGGCAAATGGAAGGACATTCCAATGCCGATCAATTTTGATCATCACAAGGTCGAGCTCAACTGGGGCGGCCAGCCGCTCACGCTCGAAACCGGCAAGATCGCCCGCCAGGCCGACGGGGCCGTCCTCGCCACCCTCGGCGAAACCGTGCTGCTGGCTACTGTCGTCAGCGCCAAGACCGCCAAGGCCGGGATCGACTTCTTCCCGTTGACCGTGAACTACCAGGAAAAATACTTTGCCGCCGGCAAGATCCCGGGCGGCTACTTCAAGCGCGAAGGCCGCCCGACCGAGAACGAGACCCTGGTTTCGCGTCTCATCGACCGCCCGATCCGCCCGCTCTTTCCCGATGGTTACCGTCACGAAACGCAGGTCGTAATCACGGTTCTCCAGCACGACATGGAGAACAATCCCGACGTTCTCGCCATGGTTGCGGCGTCTGCCGCGCTGACCATCTCGGGCATCCCCTTCATGGGGCCGATCGGTGCCGCGCGCGTCGGCTACATCGATGGCGAATACGTCCTCAACCTCGCCGTCGACCGCCGCTCGGAGTCCAAGCTCGACCTCGTGATGGCCGGAACCCAGGACGCCGTTCTAATGGTTGAGTCGGAAGCGCAGGAGCTGAGCGAAGAAGTGATGCTCGGTGCCGTGATGTTCGGTCACGCCGCATCGCGCAAGGTGATCGAAGCGATCATCAAGCTCGCCGAACTCGCCGCAAAGGAGCCGCGCGAGTTCACCGCTCCGGATCATTCGTCTCTCGAGAAAGACGTGCTGGGCTTCATCGAAACAGACCTGCGCGCGGCTTACAAGGTCACCGACAAGGCCGCCCGTTACGCCGCCGTAGACGCTGCCAAGGCCAAGGTGAAAGCCGAGTACGCCGCACGCGTCGAGGCCGGTTCGGTCTCCGGCGAAGCGCTGAGCGAAGTGTTCCACAATCTGCAGGCCAAGGTCGTGCGGTGGAATGTGCTCGACACCAAGACGCGTATCGACGGCCGTGACCTCGTCACCGTCCGCCCGATCGTCGCCGAAGTCGGCGTGCTGCCGCGTACCCACGGTTCCGCTCTGTTCACTCGCGGCGAAACGCAGGCCCTCGTGGTCACCACTCTGGGCACCGGCGACGACGAGCAGTATATCGACAGCCTCGAAGGCACGATGAAGCAGAACTTCCTGCTGCACTACAACTTCCCTCCCTACTCGGTGGGTGAAGCTGGCCGCATGGGGTCGCCCGGCCGTCGTGAAATCGGCCACGGCAAGCTCGCCTGGCGCGCCATCAATCCGATGCGCCCCAAGGCAGAAGAGTTCCCCTACACCATCCGCGTCGTCTCCGAGATCACCGAGTCCAACGGCTCGTCCTCGATGGCGACCGTGTGTGGAACGTCGCTCGCCTTGATGGATGCCGGCGTCCCGCTGAAGCGTCCGGTGGCTGGTATCGCCATGGGCCTCATCCTCGAGGGTGATCGTTACGCCGTGCTCTCCGACATCCTCGGCGACGAGGACCACCTCGGCGACATGGACTTCAAGGTGGCCGGTACCGAAATGGGCGTCACCTCGCTCCAGATGGACATCAAGATCGCCGGCATCACCGAGGAGATCATGAAGGTCGCGCTCGGTCAGGCAAAGGGCGGTCGTGAGCACATCCTCGGCGAAATGGCCAAGGCGCTCACTGCAGCTCGTGGTGAAGTGGGCGAGTTCGCCCCGCGTATCGAGACCATGAAGATCCCGACCGACAAGATCCGCGAAGTGATCGGCACCGGCGGCAAGGTCATCCGCGAGATCGTCGAAAAGACCGGCGCCAAGATCAACATCGAGGACGACGGCACGATCAAGATCGCCTCCTCGGACGGCAAGGCCATCGAGGCCGCCATCAAGTGGATCAAGGGCATCACGGATGAAGCCGAAGTCGGCGCCATCTACCAGGGCACCGTGGTCAAGACCGCCGATTTCGGCGCCTTCGTGAACTTCTTCGGGTCCAAGGACGGTCTGGTTCACATCAGCCAGCTCGCCGAACAGCGCGTCAACAAGACTACCGACGTCGTCAAGGAAGGCGACAAGGTCTGGGTGAAGCTCCTCGGCTTCGACGAGCGCGGCAAGGTCCGCCTGTCGATGAAAATCGTCGACCAGGAGACCGGCAAGGAAAAGGCAGCCGCTCCGGCCGAACCCGCCGAGTGAGTCGATCTATGCAGTTCTGATGCAGGGCCCGGGAGCGATCCCGGGCCCTGTCGTTTTTGCCGTGGGAAAGTCCCGTGGCGCAGGCGACACACGGCTTAACCAATGCACTTAAGCCCACATAAACCGGCCACATTTAACCTCGACACGGATGGAGTTCGCCATGCGCCGGATCAACGCCGCGCCAAGCTCCAGCCTCATGGAGCCGGCCGGTAGCAATGCGCAGGAAGAATGCCGGGGCTCTGTTCATGGATTTCCACGTCTCGGACGACGACAGGATCGGCGGCGGTGGGGCCAAGAAAGCCCGCGGCAAGACGCCTGCGCCGGCCAAGGGACGGAAGCCCGCAAAATCCAATAGGAACGACCGCGTCGAACCGGGCTTCGGTTCGGCTTCCGTAAGCGGCGAGCGCGCCACCCGCGGCAAGGCCGCCAAGCAGCCGCGCAACCGTCGTGGCCGCGAACGCGAGCCGTTCACGCTTGGGCGCCTAGTCGGCCGCCTGTTCTACTGGCTCTTCGTGCTCGGAATCTGGGGCGGCATCGCGCTGGTCGGCGTCGTCGTCTACTTCTTCCTGCAGATGCCGCCGCAGAGCGAATGGGCCATCCCGGAGCGCGCCGCCAACATCCGCGTCGTCGCTTCCGACGGCCAGCTGATTTCCAACCGCGGCAAGTCTGGCGGCCAGGCTGTGTCGCTCTACGAACTGCCGGCTTACGTCCCCGCCGCCTTCGTCGCCATCGAAGACCGGCGCTTCTACCAGCACTTCGGCATCGATCTCGTCGGCCTTGCATCGGTTGCGGTCGAAAGCGTGCGCGCCGGCGAAGTGACGCGGGGCGCCTCGACCATCACCCAGCAGGTCGCCAAAAACCTCTTCCTCACGCCGGATCAGGAACTGAGCCGCAAGGTGCAGGAAGCCGTGCTCGCCTTCTGGCTCGAGCGCACCCACACCAAGGATGAAATCCTTGAGCTCTATCTCAACCGTATGAATTTCGGCCACGAGAAGTACGGCATCGAGGCTGCCGCGCAATTCTACTTCGGCAAGTCGGCGCGCAATCTCTCGCTGAGCGAAGCCACGATACTCGCGGGCTCGCTACAGGCCCCCTCGCGGCTTAACCCGAAAGGCAAGCCGGAACTCGTGCGCGCCCGCCAGGCGCTGGTCCTCCAGGCAATGGCCAAGGAAGGCTACATCTCCGACAAGGAGGCCAAGGCCGCTGCGATTGATCCGACGCAGACGATCCGCACCAAGGTCGCGGGCGCCGAGTCCTACGTGGCCGATTGGGTCGAGAGCCTGATGACGGCCTATGTCGGTGAGGTCAAGGAGGACGTCGTCGTCTACACCACCATCAATTGGGATCTGCAGAAGGAAGCCGAATTTCTGGTCAAGGAAGCGGTGAGCCAGGAAGGCGCCAAGGCCGGCTTCAGCCAGGGCGCACTGGTCGCGCTCGATGTCGATGGCGCTGTGCGCGCCGTTGTCGGCGGCGCCGATTACCAGAAGAGCCAGTACAACCGCGCGGTGACTTCGCGCCGCCAGCCGGGCTCTACATTCAAGCCCTTCGTCTACATGGCCGCGATGGAAAAGGGCTTCACGCCCGACACCACTGCGCAGGACGCACCTATCGATATCGATGGCTGGAAGCCGGAGAATGCCGACGGCAAATATATGGGCCAGATCACGCTACGCGATGCACTGGCTTATTCGCGCAACTCGGTCGCGGCGCAACTGGCGATCAATGTGGGTCCCGACAAGGTCGTCGAAGTGGCGCAGCGCTTCGGCATCTCGTCGCCGCTGATGGCCGTGCCCTCCATCGCGCTCGGTACACAGGAAGTCTCGTTGCTCGAGTTGACCGCTGCCTATGCGCCCTTTGCCAATGGCGGCAACGGCGTCATCGCCAACGTCATCACGCGTATCGAGACCGCCGACGGCAAGGTGCTCTACGACGCCATTCCAGCCGGCCCCGGTCCCGTCGCGACGCCCGAGGTCATCGGGGAAATGAATGACATGCTCTCGACGGCTTTGCAGGTGGGCACCGGCAAGCGCGCGCATCTCAACGGCTGGCCCATCGCCGGCAAGACCGGTACCTCGCAGAAGGCGCGTGACGCGCTGTTCGTCGGCTACACCGCGCGCATGGTCACCGGCATCTGGCTCGGCAATGACGACGACACGCCCACCAAGCTCTCCGGCGGTTCGATCCCGACGCAGATCTGGAGCGACTTCATGACCAAGGCGCATGAAGGCTTCCCCATCGCCGAACTGCCGGGCGCCTATACCGTCAGCGACGAAGGCCTCGCGCCGATGGAGCAGGAGCAGCCGCGCCGCTCCACAAAGACGATCGTCGACATCCTGAGCGGCATCTTCGGCGGCGGCCAGTAGCCACCGAGCGGTACCGCTAGGCGTCCATCCCGTAGACCATGAGCTCGCGGCCATTGGCGCGCAGCCAGGCCCGGCCGCGCTCCATGCTCGGCAGCGTGCTCTCCACCACTTTCCAGAACGCATCCGAGTGGTTCATCTCGACCAGATGTGCCACCTCGTGAGCCGCGACGTAATCGAGAACGAAGGGCGGCGCGAGAACCAGGCGCCAGTTGAAGTTGAGCTTGCCGTTCGACGAGCATGAACCCCAACGCGTCGCCTGCGAGCGCATCAGGATCGACTTCACCGTCACGCCGAGATTGCGCGCATGGAGATTAGTGCGTTTTTCGAGATCGGCCTGCGCCTCGACCTTCAGCCAGTCGATCAAGCGGCGCGCCACATGCTCGGCGCTTCCCGGAACGAACAGTGCGAACTCGCCCTCATGCTCGCCGATCTCCACCACACCGCGCACACGGCCGGTGGGCACCAGTCGATGGGTGACGC
Source organism: Devosia sp. (assembly GCA_040081185.1). Classification (GTDB taxonomy): domain Bacteria; phylum Pseudomonadota; class Alphaproteobacteria; order Rhizobiales; family Devosiaceae; genus Devosia_A. The sequence continues at coordinate 11,210 of JBEBHC010000061.1, forward strand.
CACGCAACGGCACGATCGCGCCGCGCACGAAGGCCACGGGTTTCACCGAACGCTCGAGCCGCACTGCGAGCCAGGCGATCTGGCGGTTGAGGAAAGCATGGGCCTCTGGCCAGCGCCCGAATTTGGGCACGGTGAGAACGGGTCCGCCGCCATGCGGAACGGTCAGCCGATAGCTGCGCGCTCGATCGGAGACACGGACGGTGACCGAGACTCGCTCGCCGTCGATCTCTACTTCGGCCGCCGGCGGCCAGCGCTTCTGCAGGAGTGCGACCATAGGTGAAAGGCTAAAGCCAAAGCTGCGTCGCGCCAAGAGTCGCAGGCAACAAAAAAGCGCCCTCCGTTGGGAGGGCGCCTCTTGATCGGACTAACGCTTTGCGGTGCCAGTCCTATTCGTTCAGTTGCCGTTCTGGCCTTCGTTACCACCCCAGTTGGGACGGTTGGTGCCACGGTCACGCATGAAGCGGTCGAACTCTTCGCGGTCACGCGCCATGCGGAGGTTCCGCATGTGCTCGTGGAAGGCGTTCACTTCCTCATCGAGGCGCTTGCGCTCCTCGTCGAGCCGCTTCAGCTGCTCGGAGCGGTAGTCGTCGAATGCGGCATTGCCGCTCGACTGCCGCCAATTGCCGTGGCCATGATGACGCGAATTCTGATCGCGGCACCAGCTGCGGGACTTGTTCATCCACGCTTCGGCCTTCTCGGACGAGCCGCCGAACTTCTCGCCCCACAGGATGTAGGCGAGCATGGCGAGCCCGAGGGGCCACCAGACGACGAACCCCAGGACCATCAGGGCGATGGTAAAGGGGCCCCATTGCGGTTTGATAATCGCGGTGTTCATTTGCATTCTCCCAGTCACGAACAGCTGGGATGTGGCCCCGCTGTTCGCCCGATCAAGAAAGTGACTCACGCAATCTTGCTCTTGAAATGCCGTTATCGCTTTCCCATGCGGGTGGCCTCCAAAACCCGGGAGACCCGCTGAAATGGCCGCCGGCGACGACTATCGCCCGCTGCTGCCGGGCAATTGGCGTCCGCTGCGGGTAGCGACGCTGGTCGGTTTGCGCTGGCTGGCGATCGCCGGCCAGTCGATCGGCGTCCTGTTCGTCGCCTTCGGTCTCGGCTTTCCGCTGCCGCTCGCCGAGTGTCTGGCGCTGATCGCGTTGTCGGTCGTGATCAACATTGCCCTGCTTCTGCGGCTTGGACCGGGGACGCGGCCCTCGGCGACCGTCTCCACCATCCAACTCGCCTATGACTTGCTGCAGCTGAGCGGCCTGTTGGCGCTGACCGGCGGGCTGCACAATCCGTTTTCTCTGCTGCTGCTCGCCCCTGTCTCGGTCTCCGCCACCACCCTGCCGCAGCGCTCGACTTTCTTCCTCGCGGCACTCGCAATCGCCTCGGCTTCGGTAATCTCGGTCTTTCACCTGCCGCTGCCCTGGGACCCGGCGCAGCGCATCGTCTTCGACCGTGTCTATGTCATCGGCATCTGGGTCAGCCTCGTCTGCGGTACCGTATTCATCGCGGCCTACACCAATCGCGTGGCGCATGAAGCGCGCCAGCTCGCCGATGCGCTGACTGCAACGGAACTGGCTCTATCGCGTCACGAACAGTTGAGCGCGCTCGACGGCCTCGCTGCCGCCGCTGCGCACGAACTCGGCACGCCCCTTTCCACAATCGCGCTCGCCGCCAAGGAGATGCGCGCCGACATTCCACCGGGGCCGCTCGCTGACGATGTCGAGCTCATAATCGCCCAATCGGCCCGTTGCCGCGCCATCCTCGCCAAGCTCAGGAGCTTGCGCGCGGGTGCCGGCGACCCCTTCGCGGCACTGCCGCTGAGCGAAATCCTCGCCGAAGTCGTCAAGCCGCTCGAAGCGCGCGGCAAGGCCATCAGCATCGTGGCCGACAGCGGCACGACCGGTGAGCCGGTGTTCCCGCGCAATGTCGGGCTGCTCTATGGGCTCGGGAACCTCATCGAAAATGCCATGCAATTCGCGCGCAGCGCCGTGCGCGTCGAAGCCTTCTGGGACCAGAGCTCGGTCGGCGTCACTATTACCGATGATGGGTCGGGTTTTGCGCCCGAGGTGATCGACCGCCTGGGTGAACCCTACCTCACCACCCGCGCCCGCGATGGGGATGCGCCGGACAAACCCGGGGGTCTGGGTCTGGGTATCTTCATCGCCAAAACCCTGCTGGAGCGCACCGGTGCCCGGCTGGCGTTCGAAAACGAGGCCGCCGAAGGCAATGCCCGGGTGCGGATCGTGTGGGCCCGCAAGCCGCGCGAAGAGGGGCATTTTGACCTTTCGCCCCCGAACGCCTAAATCAGCGGCACCATGAGCACCGTTGAAGACCTTCTTGCCACAGACCCCAGCCTGCTTCTTGTCGACGACGACAAGGCCTTCCTGACCCGCCTCGAGCGGGCCATGGAGAAACGCGGCTTCGCGGTGCGCATCGCCGACACGGTAGCCGGGGGTATCAGCGCTATTGCCGCACATCCCCCGGCCTATGCGGTGGTCGACCTCCGGCTTGAGGATGGCAACGGACTCGACGTCGTCGATGCGCTGCACAAGCGCCGTCCCGACGCGCGCGCCGTCGTGCTGACAGGCTACGGCAATATCGCGACCGCCGTGACGGCTGTGAAGCTGGGCGCGGTGGACTATCTCTCGAAACCTGCTGACGCCGACGACGTCATCAACGCGTTGCTCGCAACCGGCGAAGTCGCGCCAGCGCCGCCCGAAAACCCGATGTCGGCCGACCGGGTCCGCTGGGAGCACATCCAGCGCGTCTATGAACTGTGCGACCGCAACGTTTCGGAGACGGCGCGCCGGCTCAGCATGCATCGCCGCACTTTGCAGCGCATTCTCGCCAAGCGCGCGCCGAAATAATCCCCTCCGCTAAGAGGCTCCCATGACTGTTACGCTCCACTTCCACGGCGCATCCGGCACCGTCACCGGCTCGTGCTACCGCATCGTGCATCCGGGCGGGCAGTTCCTCGTCGATTGCGGCTTGTTCCAGGGCAACAAGAGTGTGCGCGACCTCAACCTGAAGCCGCTGCCCTTCGACGCCAAGGCGATCGACTTCCTGCTGCTCACCCACGCCCATATCGATCACGCCGGGCTGCTGCCCAAGCTGACGAAATTCGGCTTTCGCAAACCGATCTGGGGCACGGCTCCGACTTCGGGCCTGCTCGAATATCTCCTGCCCGACGCGGCCGGCATCCAGGAGAGCGAAGCAGAGCATGAGAGCCGCAAACGAGGCCGCCGCGGCGACGCCCCCGCCGAACCGCTCTACACCATGCAGAACGCTACCCAGGCCTTGGCGCTGCTCAAGAGCGTCGAATACGGCGAGTGGATCGATCCCGGCCCGGGCGTCCGCGCCCGCTACTGGAATGCTGGCCACATTCTCGGTTCAGCCTCCATCGAAGTCGAGGTGCAGGCTGGCGCGGGCAAGGCCATCACCATCCTGTTCTCCGGCGATCTCGGCCCCGATGAAAAGGTGTTCTACAAGGCGCCCGACGCGCCGTCCGGCTTCGACTACATCCTCTCCGAATCCACCTATGGCGGCCGCGAGCGGCAGGACTACACGCTGGTTGAACGGCGTACCGCGCTGAAGACCGAGATCAACGATGCCTTGCAGCGCGGCGGCAATCTCGTCATTCCGGCTTTCGCGGTGGAGCGCAGCCAGGAACTGCTGCACGAACTCGGCTATCTTATCAAGACCGGCGAGATCTCGCCCTCGCTGGTGTTTCTCGACAGCCCGCTCGCGAGCAAGGTCACCGCTGTTTACAAGAAGTACGCCTCCATGTTCGACGACGTCGAGCTGGGTGCCAATGAACTGTTCTCCGATCCTCGTTTCCGCATCGTCGAGGCGGTCGAGGAAAGCAAGGCGATCAACGCCATCAAAGGTGGCGCGATCATCATGTCGGCGTCGGGCATGGCCGATGCGGGACGCATCAAGCACCACCTGCGCAACAACCTGCCGCGCCCGAATGCGACGGTCCTGTTTGTGGGCTATCAGGCGCCCGGTACGCTCGGCCAGATCATTCTCTCGGGTGCCCGCGATGTGCGTATCCACAGCGACATCGTGCCGGTGCGCGCCCGCATCCGCTCGATGGGCAACTACTCGGCGCATGCCGATCATTCCGAACTGATGGCATGGATCAAGCACCGGCTTCCGGCTCACGGCGCCATCTTCCTCACGCACGGTGAGGATGAGGAGCGCAACGCCCTGCGCCAGGCGCTGCTCGATGGCGGCATTGCCGGTGACCAGGTCATCCTCCCGCTGCTCGACGACGCAGTGGAGTTGCGCGCCGGTGGCGCCGGGCGGGTACAGGTACCGGCACAGCGCCGCATCGACCTCAACCAGATCAATGCCGACTGGCACAATGCTTATGCGAGCTTCATCATCGATCTCAGCCACCGGCTCCAGTCGGCGCCGACGGATGCCGAGCGCCTGCGGGTGATGGCCGAACTCAAGGACAGGCTTGGCGTTCCTGCCGTTGCTCCGAACGTCACCCCTATCACCCCGATCAAGGCCAGTGGAACGGTGCTCCACGGCGAGCCGGGCGGCGAATAGCCTCAGAGCAAACGGTAAAGCGGCAATTGCAGGCTGTAGATCGGCGGGCCGGGATCGCCGAGGCGGAGTTTCAGCTCCGAACTGCCCGCCATGAAGTCGACGCGGGTGATCCCGAGAGTCGCAAGCTTCTCGATCATGAGCAGGATCGCGGTTCGCCCCGGTGAGTAGTCCGCGTACGCCGGATCATAGGTCGCGACATATATCGATGCATTTGTGCCGCCTGTGAAAGCCAGCATTGCAGCGATTGTCGTGTCGCCGACGCGCAGCGTTCCCAGCACGGCGCCGGCCGGTGCGATTTTGGTATGCGTCAACTGCAGGAAATCCGACTGGGCCGAGGGCGAGATGAGCCACCGCCGGGGCCGGGTTCCCTCTGCCCACCATTGTTCTCTCTTGAGGCGAAGCATCCATTGGATGTCGGTGTACCGTCGCGCGGGATCGTCGAGCGTGAATGAGACGCGCCCGAGACCCTCGAGTCGTTTCAACATACGGCGGTGTTTGGAGCGGATCGCACCCGAGACGGTCGCAAAATAGGCGTCGAAGCCGTCTTTGACGTCTGCGCCCACCGTGCCGACGGACTGCATCGAAACGTGACGGCGTGTCATGGCAGCATGGATCGGCGAACTGCCGGCGAGGCGCTTGAGGCGCAGCAGGGCGAGCGGATTGGCTCGGGCTATGCCTTTCAGGAGGAATTCGGTGGCCACTGTGGCATCCGTTCCGTCACGGATGAGCATGTCCTCGGTCTGCGGCAGAACAGTCGTGAGACCCTCGATGCGGGTCGGACGGAGCGCGCGGGAGACGCGCACAAAGGGAGCAATGAGGACTAACCTTTCGCCGTCCCGCAGAGTGCAAATGTAAAGCGCGCGGGGATGTCGCAAGGCCCACCTGTCCCACTGCACACGGGACCAGCCATAGCTCAGGTAGGCGTTTACATTGGTTGCTTCGGCGAAGAGCTGGTCCCATTCCGGCCGCAGTGCCTCCAAGCCGGCCGCATCGCGGATGAAAGCGAGGCTGAGGCTCATGGTCCGGTCTCGAACGGGTCCATCAGTTGATGCACGCGATCGGCACCAAGACGCACGAGCTTGAGGAGCAATGCCCTCCGGCGGGCCGATGGCAGGGTGAACTCTTCCGCCTGACGCAGGATCTCCGCACCATGCCCATCGGCCACGATCAGCCCTTCGCTCTGAGGGAAGATTTCGGCTTCGAGCTCGGGCGGCTTGGCGAAAAAGAAGCGGTCGCAGTAGTCCTTGTAGTCGGGCCACTTGTTGTCGACGCGATAGTCGATGAGGCTCGATTTGATTTCGACGATCCAGATTTCGCCCTTCGGGCCGATCCCGAGCACATCGGCGCGCCGGCCATTGGCGAGCGGCACTTCGGCAAAGCAGCAGAAATCGTAAAGCGAGCGCAAGAGCCGCATTACGCCGCGCTGTGTGCGCAACGCGGTCGGCGATTGCCTGAGGTCGACGATCTGCGGCAGTGGTTCAGCCATCCACCGTTACCGCGCGGCTTCGTCTTGCCGGATCGAGCGAGCCGGAAAGAACGAGGCCCGCGAGGATGACGGGAAGGACGAACAGGTAGGAAAGCCGGATGCCCCAGTGCTCGGCGACGAAGCCCAGCAGCGGCGGTCCGAGGAAGAATACCACGAAGGACACCTGCGCCAGTGCGGCAACGTTTACCGCCGATGGGCGGTCGGTACGTTGCGCTGCGGCCGATACGGTGAGCGGATAGACGCCGGAGCAACCCATGCCGATCAT
>JBEBHC010000420.1:0-1186 GCA_040081185.1 Devosia sp.
GCGGTGAATCGGGCTGCACCACAATCGGCGAAGCACCCATCGCCTCCGCGAACGGTTTGTAGGAATATCCTTCGTCGATGATCAGCGTGTGCTTAAACAAGCCGCCGGTTTGGAGAAGGAGGTCGCTCGTGAATTCCGACTTTCCGCTGCCGCTCATGCCGACAATCACGGCGTGCTGCGGCGAGCCGTTCGCAAAGGTGGCGACGCCGACCAGATTGTCGTGACTCCCGTCGTAGAGGGCTTCGGCTTCGCTCAATCGGCCGGAAAAGGTGGCAGAGAACGGCAGCAGATCCGCCAAGTAGGCGTCTTCGGCGTAGATCGCGTGCGCGGTATAGGCTGAGCGAGTCCAACCCGGCCAGGAGGCGAAGAAGAGTTTCTTGGCCGTCGCCGCCAGCCCGCACTCAAAGCACTGTGCACCGTTCATCCCGCGGACGGCCGCTTTCAAGAGCGCGATCTTTTCCCTCAACCCCTCGCGGGTCGCATCCCACGTCCGGAGGATATACGTTACGTGGAACGGACGGGCGTAACCGCCGGCGAGACTCTCGACCTTGCGTTCCTTTTTCTGCAAGGCGACGAGCAGCGAGTGACGGCGTTTCTCCGCATACTCGCCCTGAAGCCGCTCCATCGCATGTTCCTCTCGTGTCACCTCGCGCCTCACATCGGACGGCGTGACGTTGACCGTGATCCGGTAGTCAAGAAATCCGGCACTCGTGAGGTGGCTGACAATCCCCGGATAGGTGGCCTTCGGCCAGCGGCTCAGGACGAGCACCCCATGATGGAGACCATCGAGCACGAATCCGCCATCGGGCTGGCCGACGCCATCGCTGTGCCAGCAATTTTCCTGAATCGTGAGGGTCGGATCGACGGCCGGCCCGGCGTGGGTGTCTCGCGACAACGCGGAAGCGGGATTGAGAAACCCAAAGAGACCGGAGTAGTGCCCGGCGTCGTCCATCGCGCGGATCGCGGTTTCGGTGCCAAAGACGACGCGCAACGCCGTCTCGAATTCGGCGAACTGCGCCTTCAATTGGGCCAGCCGTGCGGTGTGGCGCGCCCGCAGGCTCTTTCGTGTGCCGACGTTGCCGGAGTAGTCGTCGCTTTCGATCGCAAGATAGACGGCGAGCCGTTCGCGGCGGAGCTGCCGCCGCTGCATCCGTCCGCCGTAGCGCATGGCGCGTTCGTTGCGCGC
>JBEBHC010000421.1:0-1184 GCA_040081185.1 Devosia sp.
GGAACAACAAGTATCACCTTCCTAGGTTTCTGGACCCGGGGAACCCAAAGAGTCCGAAGAAGGACTTCTACAACCCGAATGTCCTTCCGGAATTCGACAAACACTACGTCAAAGTGTGACTCAGAGGCCTAACCCCTCGCTCAGGCTGACCCGCTACGGAAGGCCTTGTAAGCCCGGCCAGAGGTACTGTGTATATTCTCTCAGTTCTGGCTTACAAAGCCTGCCTCCGCGGGCAGCTTAGCTCGAACGTTAGACAGACACAAAAATGAACTGGCGCGAATACGAGCAAGAGGTGTTCGAGGAGCTGCGACGTCGCTATCCCGACGCCTTGGTGACTCGCGACACCACCTTGCCTGGGCGGATGTCTCAGACGTCGCGACAGATCGACGTACTGATCGAAGCGCATGTGTTCGACACGCCGATCCGCATCGTTGTCGATGCCAAGCGGCATGGCCGGTCGCTCGACGTCAACGATGTAGAGTCGTTTGTGTCGATGATCGCTGATGTTGGGGCACACCGGGGGCTCTTGGTCTCCAGCTCGGGATACACCGCCGCTGCCGCTGCTCGTGCCCACCGCGAGACCAATCAAGATATCGAGCTCGATGTGCTCACGCTCGAGGAGCTAAAGCACCTACAGGGCACGCTGGCACTTCCATTCAGCGGTGCCCATGGGGTCGTGCTTCCGGCTCCATTTGGGTGGGTCGTGGATGCCCAGCGTCGCGAAGGGGCAGTGGCCTGCCTCTATCAGCGTGGCTACGATCTCCAGGCGGCAGGGCAAGCGAAAGAGTGGATGTATCTCAACTTCTGGCACAAGGACAGCGATGCACCGGATCTTGACGGACTTCTCAAGCTTCAGAGCAAAACGCTGCACGACGCAACGATCAGCTATTTCCCTGGCGTGGAACGGAGAGATGCCCGCACGGCCATCCGCCTAGCTGAAGTGCCTGGATGTCCGACACCCGAGTACACGGGGTTCGTTGAGTTCAGTGACTTCATCTTCTTCGCGGTTCTCTTCACGACTCCAGAGATGTCAAAGCGCAATGTTCGCAAACTACGCGAGATTCTCAGGACGGTGGTCCCGATGACTGTAAGGCATGTCTAGCCGCGCGCTGGAGCCGATGCTCCGCGGCGGTGGCATCGTGACGCCGCACAGCGCGGCTCAGCGCTACCGTTAGACTAACGAC
>JBEBHC010000422.1:0-1184 GCA_040081185.1 Devosia sp.
GGTATCTGACGCTGCATCCGGATGGTGCCCACCACGTGCGCGTGCGCTTTGGCCTCGCCGTTGCGCCGGAGGTGCATGCAGCGCTGCAAGCCAGCGGCGAACTCGATGCCTGGCTCGTGGCGACGCTGAAGTTTTTTGACAAGGTCAACGCCGAGGACAAATTCGTTGTCGAGGGTATCCATCGCGGCTCGGCTTCGCCCTTGGCCCGGCCCGGCCCGTTCTCCTGGATGGAGCGCGAACTGCATGATTTCGCCAAGTATCTCGATCGCCGCATGAACCAACGCCCGCCCAAGGCCTCCAAGAAACCACTGCCAGTTGCAGCGGAATAGGGGAGCACCATGACGTTTTCGATCATCGGCCGCTGCGCGCGGACTGGCATGTTTGGCGTGGCGATCACCACGTCATCGATCGCCGTGGGGGCCCGTTGCCCGCATGCGCGCGCCGGCGCTGGCGCAGTGGCAACGCAAAACATCACCGATCCGACCTTCGGCCCGCGCATCCTTGACCTGTTGGCGAAGGGCCACGACGCCGACGATGCGCTGGCCCGAGCGCTCGAAGGCCGCCCCCATACCGACTACCGCCAGATCACCGTGATCGACGCGACCGGCGCGACGGCCAGCCATACCGGCGCACACATTCTCGGCCGTAATGCCGTTTGCGAGGATGTCGATTGCCTCGCCGCCGGCAATCTGTTGCGCTCGGTGGAAGTGCCGGGCGCAATGACCGACGCCTTTGTCGCCAACCATGAGCGCCATCTCGCTGAGCGGCTGTTGCGCGCGCTCGAAGCTGGTCTTGCTGCTGGCGGCGAAGAAGGGCCAGTGCACTCGGCTGCCCTGATCGTGGTCGACCGCCAGCCGTTTCCGCTCGTTGATCTGCGGTGTGACTGGGACGACGACAACGGCGTCGCCCGCTTGCGCAAATTGTGGACCGATTATGCCCCGCAGATGGGAGCCTATCTGCAACGCGCGCTAGACCCAACAGCAGCACCAAGTTACGGCGTGCCGGGTGATCTGTAGGCGACATCGCTGCAATCAACCCGCGCGCAGGCCTTGCGATTGCGGTTGCAGGAAGGTTGCGTAGGTCCTGAGCGAGATGATCGACAGGATGGCGATCGACAGAGCGGTGAACAGCAGGATGTTGTTGGCCGCCCAGTCGGTGCCGCCGCCGAACACGCGCCCTGAGAG
>JBEBHC010000203.1:0-4706 GCA_040081185.1 Devosia sp.
GTCCCGTGAGATGAGGAGGAGTGGAACACAGCCACCCCGGGACGCCGGACTTTCAGAAGAGGGCTGGATCTCCACCGGCGTTACCCGGCTTCACCGCCCAATCCCCGGTCCCGGAGGCGACCCGGGAACCGCCGGCCGCCTCACCACCCGTTCGCCGCGTCCGCCCGCGTGGTGAAGTGGAGGGAATATAAGGCCGGCTTGGAAGGGTGCGCATTCGCGCCGGATTTGCGTGGCGCTTGCTGAAGTTAGCGCCGGAGACGGAAAACTTCCGGGCCTCGCCCCAGCGGGACGACTACGGCGCGCGCCCGCGCACGGCATTCGCCCTCGCGCTGACGGCAATCGGCCCGCTGGCAGTGGCGGCGAGTCGCTCCCCGACTCTGCGCTTGAGGTCTTCACGCTCGGCAGGTGTCAGCGCCGCAACTGTGGGGCCGATGCCACCGGACTTCACGGCCGTGTCCCAATAGGCGTCGTAGCTGTCGTATTGCCGCGACACGGTGATTTCACGCGTCTCGACATCGGCCAGCCCGGCATCGCGCCAGAGCCGTGCCAGCTCATCGAGTTGGGCCGCCTCGGGATGCGGCGCCGAACGCGGCGGATGCCCCACCGCACGCAGCTCGACCTGCAGCGCGTCGTGTGGGAAGCCGCCGCCCATCAGGTCCCACGCATAGGTGGCCACGATGCCGCCCGGCCGCACGACGCGCGCCATCTCGCGCACGCCGCGCGCCGCGTCGGGCATGAAGAAGATCACCAGCGCCGAGACGGCGACATCGACGCTGTCATCGGCCGCCGGCAGCTCCATCGCGTCGCCCACCTCGAACCGCGCCGGCGAAGCACCGCGTGTCTTCGCGAAGGTGATCTGCCCCTGCGACGGATCGATGCCGAGGACGGCCGAGGGCGCGCAGCGATCGACGATCAGTTGCGTGAACGCGCCGTTGCCGCACCCGACATCGAGCCAGGACTTGCCCCGCTCCGGCCGCAACCAATCGAGAAAACTCTCCCCCACCTCCCGGCTCCACACCCCCATGAAGATTTCATAGGCGGCACCATCTTCGAAACGGATTGGCTGGTCGGACTCCATCGGGACGATCTCCTGTGCGGGGGCAAGCTAGGCCTGTTGCGCTGGGCTTGCGAGGATAATCCGAGTGGCGACGCCTAGCGATAAACTTCGCGCCGGTTGCCGACCTCGACCACAAACACCACAAGCCGGTCGTATTCGAGCCGGGCGAGAATGCGGATGTCGCCGACGCGATAGCGCCATATGCCGGACAGTTCCCCGGTCAGAACCTTCCCTTGCTGGCGCGGATCGTCCTTGCCGGCAACGCGCTCGTCGAGGAAGCGCAGGACACGGACGCGATCAGCGCTTCCGAGCGCCCGCAGTTCCTTTAGTGCGCGCCGGTCGAACTCGACCGTCCACGTCTGGGGCTTTGAGGTCATTTGCGAACTCGGCCATCACATCGCTCAGGGGGATGCGCTCGCCGCTCGCGCTGCGGACGCGGCTTTCGGCGAGGTAGTAATCCTCAAGGTCCTCGATGTGCTCTACGATCGCCTCGCGCGCATAAAAGCTCTTCGTCCGGCCGGTCTTTTTGGCCAGTTCATCGAGGCGGCGTTCGAGGTCGACGGGAAGGCGAAGGGCGAGCATTGATGTCTCCTGATATACGTGTATAGCCGGAGACGGCGATACTGGCAACATAGCTTCCGCAGAGCCGGCGAACACCGTAGTAATGCCAATCTATTTGGAGGGGCGACGTATGGAAGTATTCGAATTATACGACATTTCCGTTTGGTATCGCGCGTATTTTAAGAACCTGCGACGGCTTTACACAGAGCTTCACAACGCGTTGAGCAACAACGCAAACAATCCAACCAAGATCGCAATCGAGGAACCCCTCTCGAACGTCGTTTCGTTCCTCTCCGAGATGGCGATCGGTGAACTGTCATTGCAGCAGCTCGATCTGCTGGACGACCTAGGCGTTCGGCAACTCGTTGGGTCAGAAGGTGCGCGCTGGATAGAAGCGGTGGTTAAGGCGGAGGCCTACGATCCTGTCACCACCGAGCAAAGTGCCGCCGCTGCATTGGCCTCAATCAATTCCGCGAACGATCGGCTCACAGCTTATGCGTCGGCGATAGACCAGATGGAGCTTGAGCGCCCTAACCTTGCGGAAGAGATAGCGGGTCGCGTCACGGTTCGAGTTGGGTTCCGAAACGACGTCTCGATACGAAACGTGAAGGATTGGAAGTCCTCCGCAGACGACTGGTATCAAATCGTCCGCGGCTTGGCGCTCATGAGCGGCGAAGCGCCCGAGGAGACGAAAGTCGTCGGCGCGTCAACTGGTTCGATCATACTGGTCTTGTCCGCCACATACGCAGTGAGCAAGCTGCTTGCAACCATCGCGAAGCACATCACGGGTACTGCGAAACAGATACTCGAGCTCCAGATCACCCGTGAGGAACTGAGGCAGAAGAAGATTCTGACCAAGACGATGGAAGCCGAGTTCATTCGCCTTCAGGAAGAGGCACGAGCCAACGCGAAGGACGCCATCACCAAAGAAGTGAAGGGCGCCTTGCCAAAATCGCCGAACGGCGAGCAGACCACAGCCTTGGACAAATCAATCCAGAAGCTGCTTGAGTTTGGAGAGAAAGGCGGCGATGTGGATTTTGTGGCGCCTCCTGAACCTGCCCCCGACGAGGTAGAGGACCAAAAGCAGAGTCCTGCCGCCCAAATCCGTTCCGTTCGCAATCTCATCCTGGCGTATCAAGAGGAACGAGAAGTGGTACGGTTGCTAACATCGACAACGGCAAAGAAGGCGGGCGAAAACACCGAGTAAGCCTCCCTCACCGCGTCAGCGGCTTATACGTCGCCTTCTTCGGGTTCACGCTTTCGGGGCCGAGCCGCCTGATCTTGTCGGCTTCGTAATCCGCGAAATTCCCCTCGAACCACTCCACGTGTGAATCACCCTCGAACGCCAGCATGTGGGTGGCGAGGCGGTCGAGGAACATGCGGTCGTGGCTGATGATCACGGCGCAGCCGGCGAATTCTTCCAGCGCTTCTTCGAGTGCCGCGAGGGTTTCGGTGTCGAGGTCGTTGGTGGGCTCGTCGAGCAGGAGCACGTTGGCGCCGCTCTTGAGCATCTTGGCGAGATGCACGCGGTTGCGCTGGCCGCCTGACAGGTTGCCCACCTTCTGCTGCTGGTCGGCGCCCTTGAAGTTGAAGGTGGAGGTGTAGGCGCGCGCGTTCATTTCGCGCTTGCCGAGCAGCAGCAACTCGTTGCCGCCCGAGATTTCCTCGTACACCGTCTTGTTCGGGTTGAGGCTGTCGCGGCTCTGGTCGACATAGCCCAGATGCACGCTTTCGGCGATCTTGACGCTGCCCTTGTCGGGCGTTTCCTGCCCGGTGAGCATGCGGAAGAGCGTCGTTTTACCGGCACCGTTGGGACCGATGACGCCGACAATGCCACCCGGCGGCAGCTTGAAGCTGAGATTGTCGATCAGCAGGCGATCGCCATAGGATTTCGACAGGCCTTCGATATCGATGACGTTCTGGCCGAGGCGCTCGCCGGGGGGAATGATGATCTGCGCCGTCGAGGACAGCGTACGCGCATCGTTGATCTTGACCAGTTCGTCATAGGCCCGCAGGCGCGCCTTGGACTTGCTCTGCCGCGCCTGTGGCGACTGGCCCATCCATTCGCGCTCGCGCTCGAGCACCTTGGCCCGCGCCGCATCCTCGCTCTGCTCGGCGGCGAAGCGCTTCGCCTTAGCGGTGAGGTAAGCCGAGTAATTGCCCTCGTAGGGCACGCCGCGGCCGCGATCGAGCTCGAGAATCCAGCCGGTGACGTTGTCGAGGAAGTAGCGGTCATGCGTGATGATCAGCACCGCGCCCTCGAATTCGCGCAGGTGCTTTTCGAGCCACGCCGTGGTCTCGGCATCGAGATGGTTGGTCGGCTCGTCGAGCAGCAGCAGGTCGGGCTTGCTCAGCAGCAGCGCGCAGAGCGCAACGCGGCGGCGCTCGCCGCCCGAGAGCTTGTCGACGGACGCATCGCCGGGCGGGCAGCCGAGCGCTTCCATCGCAACGCCCACCTGCGCCTCGAGATCCCACAGGTTCTGGCTGTCGATGAGATCCTGCAGCTTGGTCGCTTCGTCGGCCGTCTCGTCGGAATAGTTCATCATCAGCTCGTTGTAGCGATCGACGATGTCTCGCTTTTCCTTGACGCCGGTCATCACGTTGCCGAGCACGTTCAGCGCCGGATCGAGCTGCGGCTCCTGGCTGAGATAGCCGATCTTGGCGCCCTTCGACGCCCATGCTTCGCCGGTGAATTCGGTATCCGTGCCGGCCATGATGCGCAGCAGGGTGGACTTGCCCGAGCCGTTGGGGCCCAGCACGCCGATCTTGGCGTCCGGATAGAAGCTCAGGTGGATGTTATCCAGGACCTTCTTGCCGCCGGCATAGGCCTTGGACATGCCGTGCATGTGATAGATGAATTCACGCGCCATGAATGTGTCTGCCGCTTGGAATGTGGGGTTTGTTGCGCGCTATGTAGGGGAAGCGGGCGGTAGGGGCAACCCGGTCGGGTCCGGCGGTCAACACGGTTGCGCTTGCGGCCGGAAATGGGCATCGAGAGCGGCCAGTTCCGTCACGAGGCCGAACCGCAATGCCCTCGCCTTTCACCCGCAAGTTCCGCGAGCTTCTCCCCCGCCAGCGGTCGGAACTG
>JBEBHC010000423.1:0-1182 GCA_040081185.1 Devosia sp.
TCCGTGCTGTAAGCGGGTCGAAAAAATGACGCATCAACGCCGCCGCCTGATACTGATTCGATAGGGTCAGCCGCCTCAAGTTTCACCGCGCAGGTGCAAGCGACGATCACGACTTCACCGCCGCGACGTTTGGATTGCCGCGCCGCGGGCAATTTCTTTTTTGGGGTCCTGGTCGCGGTCCCCTTGCGTTTCTGGGCCATGAACTTTCCTCCTCCAGTAAACCTCCGGCAGAGTATTGAACCAACGGCTTCGCGGAGGCACGTCCATGCTTCTACAGCGTCTGCGCAAAAAACGGAAGGAGAGGGCAGAATGAGATATGATATGCATATGACTTTGGAATGGAGACAAATATGCGGAAAATTTTCTCAACGATGTTTGTGGGTTTTGTACTTTCTCTTGGATTATTGGCAATTGAGCCTACGACCATTGCCGCTCAAGCCCAATCCGCTCCCTCCACCGCCGAGGATGCGGTCCAACTCATCCGCAATTACTATCGCTGGATCAACGAGAAAAAATATCCGGGCGCCTTCAATATCTGGGAAAAGGGTGAGGACGGCAACGCCGCCAACGGCCAGAGCTTCGAAACATTCGCGGGCGGCTTCAGTGACACGGCATCGGTGAGCGTAGAGATCGGCGCACCCGGCGAAATTGAGGGAGCGGCGGGCTCGAATTACATCGAGATTCCTGTTGTCATTTCAGCAACGTCCACCGATGGCAGCCAGCAGAAATTCGCCGGCACCTACACCATGCGCTCATCGAACGTATCCGAAGACAGGAACTGGTACATTCACTCTGCGAAAGTGAAGAAAGTAAAGTAGGGCGTAAACTGAAAGACGGGCATGGCCGGAACAGAATGCAACGCAGTTGCAGCATCCCTCAATGCCAAAATTTGCGTTGAGTGAATTCCCGTAGTCTATGGCATGATGACGGGATCATCAACGAGGACGGAAACATGTCAGTTCCGCAATTCATGGCGGCAGTTCAACTCATTGGCCATGGAGGTTATGATAGGCTTGCCTATACCGAGCGCGCTGCTGTGCCAATGGCAGGCAGAGGCGAGGTACTGATAAAGGTGCTGGCGGCGGGCATTAATAATACGGACATCAACACACGCATCGGCTGGTATTCATCTGAAGCAACTGCAAGTACTGCAGAGACTGCGAGATCAGACCTGTTGCCTGC
>JBEBHC010000424.1:0-1144 GCA_040081185.1 Devosia sp.
GGCCGCGGCCGATGTTCTCGGTAAATGTAATGCCGCCGATATTCCGAAACTCAAGACCGAGATCTTGAAACCATCCCTTCACGCCTGCGTAGTCGTAGTACGCGCTCGTGCCTGGTCGAACATGGCTGATAGCGCCATTATCGGCAGCCTTGTTTGACCAGAGTGCGGCACTCCGATTGAGGTACGGTTCAAAGCGATACGCTCTGAGCCCTCTCTTTGTACGCTCAGCGTTATACCAACCAAGCCACGTTTCACGAACTTTTCTCAAATCAACATGTGAAATGTCTGAATCAAGAGATGTTAGGCACTGCCTATCGAGAAGATGCTCGGTAGACACAAACGGGCGGTTTTCGATGTGCTCCGTCAGTCTCCAGATCATTTCTATCAACTCCCCTCGAGAAATCGGCATTTCAATACTACGCACGGTCTGCGGCATAGCTTTGCGCTCTGTGACGGCTTTGATAAACCTTTCGTACCACACAGCGCCGAGATCAGGTAACTCGAGTGAGAGAGCCGTCACGACCATCTTGCTAGCTTCAGCAACGGTCTCCGACTGTTCGGGACGGAACGTACCATCTCGGTAGCCCTCAATGACGCCAGCCCGAAACGCCCTGCGAACCGGAAGGTTGTACCAAGCTCTCTCAGGAACATCAGAGAAAGGTAGCCCCTTATCTGAAAACGAAAACTGTTGAATGCGACGGTCAATGAAATCGTACGGCAGGACAGTTCCATCGAGGATGCGCGCAAGCTCTGCACGTGTTACAGGACGCTCCGGTCGAAAGCTCCCATCTGGGTAGCCGCTGATGACGCCGTTACGACGTAGATCGTAAATTGCTGCTTGATAGGGATAGTCACTAGGGACATCCGAGAAAGGAACATCGACTCTGACCGTTGTCGCATCTGCGCGTGCGCGAAGAAACTGAAGATCTTCTTTTGCCTCGCTTTCGAGTTTTGTGCCCATGCATGGAGTCGTGACCAGCGTTCCATCTGTTTCAGCCTTTGCAAAAACCAGATACGTCCGGCTGATGAGAATTTCGATACTGCAGGAACCATTCTTCGTCGGAACAAGGACATCTGTGTATCTGGTGCCTGCGCCCTTCCATGCTTCTTTGGACGTGAAGCGCAGAACCGTCCACTCAGGACC
>JBEBHC010000062.1:0-17466 GCA_040081185.1 Devosia sp.
CGCTCGGCCGCCAAGGCCTTCGAACGCGCCGTGACAACCGCGGCGCTCGACAAGTCTGTGGTGGTCACCGCCGACCCGGATGTCGTCCGCAGCGCCGACCGTATCGTGCTTCCGGGCGTCGGCGCCTTTGCCGATTGCAAGGCCGGGCTCGTCGCCGTGCCGGGCATGGTCGAGGCGCTGGAAGAACGCGTCATCCGCAACGGCGTGCCGTTCCTCGGCATCTGCGTGGGCATGCAGCTCATGGCGACCGAGGGCCGCGAGAAGGGCACCTGGCCCGGCCTCGGCTGGATCGACGGCGCAGTCGTGCGGCTGCAGCCAAAGAGCGATGCCACGACCGGCGAGCTCAAGGTCCCGCACATGGGCTGGAACAACCTGCGCTTCACCCAGCCGCACGCTCTGCTCGCCGGCATCCCCGATGGACCGGACGGGTTGCACGCATATTTCGTCCACTCCTATCACCTCGAGACCGACGACGGCGCGACGCTTTTCGCCACCGCCGATTACGGCCAGGCAGTCACCGCCTGCGTCGGTAGGGACAACATGTTTGGAACGCAGTTCCACCCCGAGAAAAGCCAGACCCTCGGCCTGACCCTCATCGGCAATTTCCTGCGATGGACCCCGTGATCCTGTTCCCTGCCATTGACCTCAAAGGCGGCCAGTGCGTGCGGCTGAAGCGCGGCGACATGGCCGACGCGACGGTGTTCAACACCGATCCCCCGGCGCAAGCGCGCGACTTCGAGCGGCAGGGTTTTCAATATCTACATGTCGTCGATCTCGATGGCGCCTTTGCCGGTGAGAGTCGCAACGGCGACGCCGTCGAGGCGATCCTGAGTGAAGTCGATATGCCCGTACAGCTGGGCGGCGGCCTGCGCACCCTCGCCCATGTCGACGCATGGCTGAGCAAAGGCTTGAGCCGTGTCATTCTCGGGACCGTCGCGGTGCGGGAGCCTGCGCTGGTCAAGGACGCCGCCCGCTTGCACCCCGGCAAGGTCGCGGTGGGCATCGACGCGCGC
Organism: Devosia sp.; assembly: GCA_040081185.1. Lineage (GTDB taxonomy): Bacteria > Pseudomonadota > Alphaproteobacteria > Rhizobiales > Devosiaceae > Devosia_A. Next base: position 1,014 of record JBEBHC010000062.1, read on the forward strand.
TCCGGCAAGGTGGCCGTCGAAGGCTGGGCCGAAACCAGCGAACTGGACGCCATTGAAATGGCTCAGCGCTTCGAGGGTGCCGGCGTCGCGGCGATCATTTTCACCGACATCGACCGCGATGGGGTGCTCACCGGCATCAACTGGGAGCTCACCCTGCAACTGGCCCGCGCCGTTTCGATCCCGGTGATCGCCTCGGGCGGGCTTGCTTCGATGGACGACATCGAACGGCTGAGCCGCCCCGAATGCCAGATCCTCGAAGGCGCCATCTCGGGCCGCGCCCTTTATGACGGCCGCATCGATCCCGCCGAGGCGCTCGCCATGCTGAGGCGCGCCGCATGACCCTTAAAACCCGCATCATTCCCTGTCTCGATGTGAAGGATGGGCGCGTCGTCAAGGGCGTGCAGTTCGTCGATCTGCGCGATGCCGGCGATCCGGTCGAAGCGGCCATCGCCTATGACGCGGCGGGTGCCGACGAACTCTGCTTCCTCGACATCACCGCCAGCGCCGAAAACCGCGACACGATTTTCGACGTCGTCGCCCGCACGGCCGAGCGCTGCTTTATGCCGGTGACCGTCGGTGGCGGTGTTCGCAGCGTCGAGGACATCCGCAAGCTCCTTCTCAGCGGCGCCGATAAGGTGTCGATCAACACGGCCGCCGTGAACGACCCCGATTTCGTAGCCCGCGCTGCCGACAAGTTCGGCGACCAGTGCATTGTCGTCTCCGTCGACGCCAAGCGGCGCCAGACCCGCGCGGTCGGCGGCGCCAATCACTACGAATGGGAGATCTTCACCCATGGCGGGCGCAGCCCGACCGGCATCGATGCGGTGGAATTTGCCGTGCGCTCGGTGGAGCGCGGTGCCGGCGAACTGCTGGTCACCTCGATGGATCGCGACGGCACCAAGATCGGCTTCGATCTCGAACTGACCCGCACCATCGCCGACGCGGTACACGTGCCGGTGGTGGCCTCCGGCGGCGTCGGCTCGCTCGACGACCTGGTCGCCGGCGTCAAGCAGGGCCATGCCAGCGCGGTGCTCGCGGCTTCCATTTTCCATTTCGGCACCTTCACCATTGCTCAGGCGAAGGCGCACCTTCTAAAGAACGGCGTCGCCGTCCGCATGGACTGACCGGCGCTTCCAGGAGTAGCGGCCATGGCCTTGACCTTCGAACAGCTCAACGAGCGCGTGCTGTCGCGCGCCAATGCCAATCCGGAGGAAAGCTACACCGCCAAGCTGTTGAGCGAGGGCGTCGAACGCTGCGCAAAAAAGCTTGGCGAGGAAGCGGTGGAAGCGGTCATCGCGGCCACTGCGCGCGACAAGAAAGCCGTGACCGCCGAAAGCGCCGACGTGATCTACCACCTGCTCGTGCTGCTGCGTGCCGCCAATGTTCCGCTCGAAGAGGTGATGGCCAATCTCGATCGCCGCACGGCCCAGAGCGGCCTCGCCGAAAAAGCGTCGCGCAAGCCATGAACCCGGCGCCGACGGTCGACCTGCAGCCCTACCACCGCTTCACCCGGGCGCAATGGGCCGAGTATCGCGACGGCGAGCCGATGACGCTGAGCGAGGCCGACATCCAGCGGCTGCGCGCCCTCACCGATCCGATCTCGCTCGGCGAAGCCGAACAGATCTACCTGCCCGTCGCGCGCCTCATCTCGTTCTATGTCGAGGCGGCGCAGGCCGTGCATCGCGTCTCGACGCGCTTCCTCCGCGCCGAGGACCGCAAGGTACCGTTCATCATCGGCGTCGCGGGTTCCGTGGCCGTCGGCAAATCCACCACCTCGCGCATTCTGCGCGCTTTGCTGCAGCGCTGGCGCTCCTCGCCCAAGGTCGACCTCGTCACCACCGATGGCTTCCTGTTCTCGAACGCCGAACTCGAAAAGCGCGGCCTCACCGAACGCAAGGGCTTTCCCGAAAGCTACGACCGTGCCCGCCTGCTGCGCTTCCTGTCGGAAATGAAATCCGGCGCGCCGTCGGCAACCGTCCCAGTCTATTCGCACCTCGTCTATGACGTGATCCCGGGTGAAGAAATCACTATCGAACGGCCCGACATCCTGATCGTCGAGGGCCTCAACATCCTGCAGCCCGGCGAGCTCAAGAAGGACGGCAAGCCGATCCTGTTCGCCTCCGACTTCATGGATTTTTCGATCTATATCGACGCCGACGAGGCCGATCTCAGGCGCTGGTTCATGGAGCGCTTCCGCAAGCTGCGCGAGACGGCCTTCACCGACCCCAAGAGCTTCTTCCGCAAGCTCGCCGAAATGCCCACCGCCGAGGCCGAGGCTTTTGGTTTGCAGGCCTGGGACAAGATCAACCTGCCCAACCTGCTCGACAATATCCTGCCGACCCGCTCGCGCGCCGACCTCATCCTGCGCAAAGGCGGCAACCATACGATCGAAGACGTGATGCTGCGGCGCGTGTGATGCCCTAGAGCTCGAGCGCGTGCTCGCGGGCCATCTCGTTGAGCGCGCGCAGCGGTCGGGCGCCGATATGCGAGATCACTTCGCTGGCCGCGAGGCACCCTGCCTGTAACGACGTTCTGATGTCACGGCCGCGTGCATGGGCCAAAAGGAACCCCGACGCGAACAGGTCGCCCGCCCCGGTGGCATCGACGACCTGGCTCACCGGGAACGCCGGCACTGTCACCACTTCGCCATCGGCGATGCACATCGCGCCACCCGACCCCATTGTCACCGCCGCCATCTCGCAATCCTTGCCGATCTGCTGGATGGCTTCGCTGAGATTGTCGGTCTGATACAGCGCCTTGGCTTCCTCGATATTGGCGAACACGATCTCGATCGTCTTGCTGCGCATCAGATCGAGGAATTCGTCGCGGTAGCGGCTGACGCAGAACGGATCGGACAGCGTGAACGCGGTGGCCCGCTCGTGCTTGTGCGCGTAATGCGCCGCCATCACGAAGGCCTTCTTGGCCTCCACCGGGTCCCACAGATAGCCTTCCATATAGGTGACGGCGGCGCTGCCGATCTCGTCTTCCTTGATGTCGGCTGTGGTAAGCTGCTGGCAGGCACCGAGGTAGGTGTTCATCGTGCGCTCGCCGTCCGGCGACACCAGGATCATCGACCGCGCCGTGGCCGGACCGTCGACCAGCCGGCCGACGCCGTAATGGACGCCCATCGCTCGAAGGTCGTCGGCGAACACATCGCCCAGATCATCCGCCGCGACCTTGCCGACGAAGCTCGCCTTGCCGCCGAGCGACGCGACACCGGCCGCCGTGTTCGCGGCGCTGCCGCCCGAAATCCGGCGCTTATCGGCCGGCATGCGGTCGTAGAGATAGGCCGAACGCTGCGCATCGACGAGATGCATGATGCCTTCGTCCATGCCCTCGCGCGCAAGGAAATCCGGCTCGATCGGCGCAATCACATCGACGATTGCATTGCCGATGGTCAGCACATCGAATGTCGTGTCGACCATTGGCCGTCCTGCTGGTTTGTCTTCGGGCGCGGAAATAGCGGGCTTCCCGTCCCCGCGCAACCTTGCCGATCGGCACGAGCAGCGCGACACTGAAGGACCACAAGCCCGAGCCGTCCCATGACCGTCGACCTGATCCTCGCCATTGCCCATCACCTGGCGGTCTTCACCATCGCCGGCTTGCTGGTCGGGGAAGTGGTGCTGCTCAGGCCGGGTATCGGCGGAGAACGGCTGCGCCAGCTCGGCGCCATCGATGCCGCCTACGGCGTAATGGCGGTACTGATCATCATCATCGGCGTGCTGCGCGTGATCTTCGGCGACAAGGGCGCTGCCTATTACCTCCAGAATTGGGCCTTCTGGGCCAAGATGGTGGCGTTCCTGCTCGTCGGGTTGCTCTCGGCCCCGCCCACGATCGCGATTCTGGGCTGGCGCCGAAAGCTCAATGCCGATCCCGCCTTCACGCCGGACCCGGCACAGGTGACCCGCCTGCGGCGCTTCTTTTCGGCGAGATCGTCGCCTTCGCCTTCATCCCGGCTTTTGCCGCCGCGATGGCGCGCGGTTACGGCTACATCGGCTGACGCTGGCGACGCTCACGCCGCGCCCAGATTGATACGATAGCTCAGCGCTTCGGCAATGTGCGGCCGGGCAACGCGATCCGATCCGGCAAGGTCGGCGAGCGTGCGCGCCACTTTCAGCACCCGGTGATAGGCACGCGCCGACAGTGAGAAGCGCTCTGCCGCCTGGAGCATCAGCGCCTGGCTCTCCTTGTCGGGGTTGACCACTTCCTCGATCAGCTTCGCTCCGGCAGCGGCATTGGTCATGACCTCCGGATGCCCAGCCGCCAGATAGCGCTCGCGCTGCCGGTCGCGGGCGGCGCGCACTCTTGAGGCTACACTGGCGGAAGTTTCGGCCGCCGCCGCGGGCGCGATCATGTCGGCGGCCGAAACCGCGGGGACATCGACGCGCAGATCGATGCGGTCGAGGAATGGGCCGGACACGCGGCCCTGATAATCGCTCGCACAGGCGGCGCCGCGTTTGCAGGTATGGCCGGGCGTACCGGCGAGGCCGCATTTGCACGGGTTCATCGCTGCGATCAGCTGAAAGCGCGCCGGAAACGTCACGCGCGCATTGGCCCGGGCGATCACCGTCTCGCCGCTCTCGAGCGGCTGGCGCAGGCTGTCGAGCACGGCCGGCGCGAATTCCGGCAGTTCGTCGAGAAACAGCACGCCGTTATGCGCGAGACTCACCTCGCCCGGCCGCACCTTCAGCCCGCCGCCGACCAGCGCCGCCATCGAGGCCGAATGATGCGGCGCCCGAAACGGCCGCCGGTCGCTCAGCGCCCCGCCCGCCAGTTCCCCCGCGATCGACTGGATCATCGAGACGTCGAGCAGTTCGCGCGGGTTGAGCGGCGGCAGGATCGAAGGCAGCCGCGTCGCCAGCATGGACTTGCCGGCGCCGGGCGGTCCGATCATCAGCAGGTTGTGCCCACCGGCCGCCGCGACTTCGAGGGCGCGCCGCGCCACTTCCTGCCCGCGCACCTCCGACAGGTCGGGCAGACCCTCCGCATTGTCGTAGCGCTTGGGCATCGGCCGTGCCGCCAACTGATAGCCACCCAGGTGATTGACCAGCGCCAGCAGACTCTCGGGCGCGATGATCTCGATATCGTCGCCGGCCCACGCCGCTTCCGGCCCTGATGGTGCGGGGCAGATGATTCCGAGCCCGCGCGCATGCGCCGCCATTGCCGCCGGCAGCACGCCCGACGTGGTGGCGAGCCGGCCGTTGAGCCCGAGTTCGCCCAGCGCCACATAGCCTTCCACCGCGTCGGCAGGAAAAGCGCCGGTCGCCGCCATCAGCGCCAGCGCGATCGGCAGGTCGTAGTGGCTCCCTTCCTTGGGCAGGTCGGCAGGCGCGAGGTTGACGATCACGCGCTTGGCAGGCAGCGACAGCCCCGAGGCGATCAGCGCCGCGCGGACGCGCTCGCCGGCCTCCTTGATGGCCTTGTCCGGCAATCCGACGATGATCAGGTTGGGCAGCCCCGGCGTCGCCTGCACCTGCACATCGACCGGCACCGCCTCGATGCCCTGGAACGCCACAGTCTGCACACGGGCGGCCATGAAATTTCCCCCAATCCCATTGGGGAAAACCCTAACGGAGGCGCAAAACCGGCGCAAGAACAATAAGGGAACACGCCTTGCGGCGACGATCTGTCGAACGTCAGCCCCACCCCGCTCCCGCGTTAACCATGACGGGATATCAAAGGGTTAGCGCAAGGTTCCGTTAAGCGGCCCATGTTGAATCAAAGGCTCAGTTCCCGCATGTTTCCGAGCCTTCCGATTGACCTCATCGACTGCCCACGGCCCCAGCCTGTCCGCCTTGTTGAGGGGCCTGCTCCTTATTGCCCTGCTTGCCGTCCTGTCGGCCTGTGCCCGCTCACCGGGGAGCTTCTCGGCTTCGGGCCGCAGCGAAGTCGGCCCGGCCATCCACGGCGACAATCGTCCCCATCCGGGTGTGGCCCGCGCTCGCGCCATGCCGATCCAGGGCATGGACGTGGCACGTTACCAGGGCCGCATCGACTTCGACGCGGTGCGGGCCGCGGGTGTGCACTTCGTTTACATGAAGTCGACCGAGGGCAAGGACTACGTCGACCCCGAATTCGACCAGAACTGGCGCCGCGCCAAGGCCTCCGGCATGGCGCACGGCGCCTATCACTTCATGACCTGGTGCTCCACCGCCGCCGAACAGGCGCGCTGGTTCAAGCGCATGGTTCCCAACGATCCCGAAGCGCTGCCGCCGGTGCTCGATCTCGAGTGGAACCATCAGAGCAAGTGCAAGAACAAGTTCAACCGCGCCGACATCCTCGAAAAGGTGCGCGTCATGCTGGCCGCCATGGAGGAGCACACCGGCAAGCTCCCCATCATCTACACCGACATGACCTTCCATCGCGACATCCTCGAGGGCGAGCATTTCGACAATGCCTTCTGGCTGCGCTCCACCGCTGCCGAGCCACAGGAACGCTACGCCCGCCGCCAATGGATGTTCTGGCAGTGGACGCAGACCGGCACCGTCAACGGCGTGCGCACCGAGGTCGATCGCAACGCCTTCTACGGCGACATGAACGACTGGACGGTGTTCCTGCTCACCGGCTGTGACCCGCGCAGCGTCGAAGTGCTTGGTCCCGCCGGCCGTTGCCGCTTGGTAAAATAGCGCCCCTGCCGCTTGTCAGCGGCCGGGCTCGCGCCTAATTCTCAAGGCGTCGAAGGCCGGGCCGCGGGCCCGGGCGGCGAGAGATTGGGGAGACCGGTCATGGCAAAAGGCCAGATCAAGAAGAACAAGGAAGCCAAAAAGCCCAAGAAGGAAAAGCCAAAGGTTTTGGCGACCGCGGGCATGAACAATCCCGTTGCGGCAGCCAAGAAGAAGTAGCTCCGGCTGGAACGCGATTCCACGGCCGCTCCGGTCATGCCGGTAGCGGCCGTTCATTTTTCCAGCCCAGCCGGCGTGAGCCGGGCCGATCTTGTGATGCGCCACCGGCTCTGCGATGGTCGCGGCTTCTCGGTCCCCCGGAAGGTTCGGCTTTGAGGATTGCGATCAGCGGCGCCGCGGGAGGCATCGGACGGCGCCTCGTGCAGGTGCTGCATGAGGCCGGCCATGACGTGACCGGTATCGTTCGCACACTGCCCTCCGCCGAACGCGCCAATGCGGCCATCACCTATGTCGCATCGTCCGACGCGCCGGCCTTTCGCACCACGCTATCTGCAGCCGATTGCGTCATTCACTGCGCGCTAGACAGCAAGGCCCGGGACTTTCTCGCTGCCAACAAGGCGATGGACGACGCCATGCTGCAGGGTACGCTCGCTGGCAAGGCAAAGCTCTACGTCTATTTCAGTTCTCAGGTGGTCTATTCCGGCATCGATCCGGCTGATGCTGACGGCTATCGCGAAGACCAGGCGCTGGTGCTCACCGACAAGCTGGATGCCTACACCCGCCTGAAGATCGAGGGCGAACGCATCGTCCAGGCAGCGTGCACTGCGCAGGGCCGCGATTGGCTCATCGTGCGCCCCACCGTCGTCACCGGTCCGGGTCTCGCCTGGTCAGACGGCATCGTGAAGGCCGCTCGCCTCGTGTCGTTCGGCATCCGCAACCGCATTCTCAACCTCGTGCATGCTGACGATCTGTCGGTTCTGCTGGAGCGGCTGGTCGCCGATGGCGCCCGCAACGAAATTTTCAACCTCGGCGGACCCAACACGGCCAGCGAAGACTATTTCAACGAAGTCTCGCGCATCACCCGCCGCCGCACGCTGTTCGTGCCCGATGCGCTGATGCGCATCGTCGGCAATGTCCTGCCGTCCACAATGTGGTTCTTCGCTCGACGCGTCGCCATCAACGCCGACAAGGCCATTGCTAGAACGAAATTCCGAAGCGAGCGGCCGCTTGCCGCCTACTTCACGCGCGTGCCCACCGAGCACCGTGCCGAAACTCTCGAGGCACTGCAGGCGCTGCAGCGTTCCCAAGTTCCGTTCCGCGCCCATGGTCAGGGCTATTCGCACTGGTTCAACCCGCCGCACGGCGATGACCGGTTGGTCATGGCCGGTTATCGCGGCGTCGTGTCGATCGAGAGCGATCGCGTCACGGTCAAGTCGGGCACGCGTCTGCACGAACTCAACGAATATCTCGACGAGCACGGCCTAATGCTGCCCACGCTACCGGAGTTTTCCGGTGTCTCGGCGGGCGCCTGCTTCTTCGTCGATGTGCATGGCTCGAGCGCGCAGTTCTACTCGCTGTACGATCTCATCGAGGAGGTGAAGTTTCTCGACGAGTCCGGAGCGGTAGCGGTCGCGCGCCGCGGCGATGCCGGTTGGGCCGGCCTGCGTCACCGCGAGAGCCGCTTCATCCTGCTCGAAGTCACCTTCCGCTGCGCGCCCACCGGCTGGCTCGGCAACCAGATGGATTGGGAGCCAGACGCCAACCTCCCCGAACTGATGACGACCCGTTTCCGCCGGAACCTCTCCACGACCATCCAGTGGTACCCGTTCTATCGGCGCCTGCTGGTCTACAACATCAACCCGGTCGAGGGCCCCAACGCCCGCTCGGTGCCGTCGCGCGCCCCGTTCCGAGGCCTACCCTATCATGCCCAGCGCTTCCTGCTCGGGGTCGCGCTGACGTTTCGCAGCCTGATGATCGACCGCGCCCACACCATCCTCGCGCCGTGGAAACGGCTGCCGCTCGAGCGGCTGTTCGGCTGGTATCTGTCCCGGCCCGGCCAGAGCTGGCGCGATATGGAAATCGTTGTGACCGCGGAAGACGGGCTGGCGCTGATCGAAGCGCTACGCGCCATGGTGGCCAGCGGCACAATGCGTTTCACCCGGCGCAACGGCATCGGCATCCGCTTCTCGCACCGCAGCGACGAAAACCGCGACTATGTCTGGGTCGAGTTCGTCTCCGACGACACGGCGCTCGTCGCGCGCTTCCTCGAAACCGCCCGCCGCGTCTGCACCGCCGGCGTCACGTTTCACCGTGGGAAGTACGTTCCACGCTAGCCGCCGACCGCAGCGACCAGGCCCGAAGCCTTGATGCCGTCGATGAGGAACTGGATGGCGAGCGCCGCCAGCAGCACGCCGACGATGCGACTCACCACGGCCAGGCCGGTGATGCCGAGCAACCGCTGGATGGGAATGGCGACCAGCATGGCGAGATAGCACAGCACCAGGATCGCCAGCATTGCCGCCACCACCAGTACCCACCCCGCGGTGAACGTGCCCTCGGCGGTGGATAGCAGGATCACCGCACTGATGGCGCCGGGCCCGGCAATCAGCGGCGTCGCCAGCGGAAACACCGAGATATCGCCACGCGTGCGGGCTTCGCTTTCTTCCTCCGGCGTCGTGCCGGTGCCGCCCGAATGCCGGGCGAACACCATGTCGATCGAAATCAGCAGCAGCAGCACGCCGCCCGCGATCCGCAATGCCGGCAACGTAATGCCGAACAGCCTCAGCAGCGGATCGCCGAACAGGGCGAAGAACAGCAGGATGCCCGTCGCGATCAATGTGCCGCGCAGCGCCATCGTGCGCCGCTCGATCGTGGTGCTCCGCTCCGTCAGCGCGGCGAACACCAGCACCAGATCGGCCGGGCCGATCGTCGCAAAAAAGGTCGAGAGCGCGAGGAGGAAGCTGTCGAGACGCATGGCCCGACCATGCCGGAACGCGGCACGTTTGGCGAGCCGTCCGTCGACCGCTTGGTTGTCCCTGACAATCGCAATTGGGCCGCAAAGAGCGATAGTCTGGCGCCATGAGCGAGGCGTTCCCGATGTCAGTCACGGCTCTCCGGCCGGGCGGCGGGCGCCTGACAGCCGGCATCGCCTCATCGCTCCTGCTGCATGTCCTGCTGCTGGCCGCCGCGCTGTTCCTGACGCCGCTTCGCTCTCTCGTCGTCCCGCCCCCGGCCCCGATCGAGGTGCAAATCCTGACGCCGGACCAGTTGGACGCTCTATTCCCCGCGCCCGCCGTCCCGTCGCCACCGGTTGTGGCACAGCCGGCACCTCTCGCTGCTCCACCGGCCGAAGCCGCGCCGGAGCCTGGGGCCGGGGGCGAGGCCGCCACGCCCACCACGCCAGCCCCAGTCCACGCAACCCACATCTCCAAGACCTTCTACGCCGCCGATCTTCTGCAGCAGCCCGACATGGCGCGCATCCGCCGCGGGCTGACGCAATTCGCCGGCAGCGAGCGGCTGGTCCAGATCTGCAATATCGAGAGCCTCGAACAGATCCGCCGTGCCGAACCTGAGTTCGAGCCGGACACCATGGTCGCCTACGCCATGACCGACATGATGAGCAGCGGACTGACTCTCCTCGCGCCGGGTGCCGCGTTCCGCAGCCGGCGCAAATGGTATGGCGTATCGTTCCACTGCACGGCGGCGACCGGATACGAGGCGGTCACCGCCTTCAGCTTTACCATCGGCGACCCGATCCCTGAGGAACAGTGGGAGGCGCATAGCCTCAACGCGGCCGATGCGGACGAGTGAGGTCTAGGCCCGCCGCTTCTCGATCGCATCCCAGATCATCGGCGCGATGTCGGGGCCGCCGAAGCGCTTGATCTCGCGGATTCCGGTGGGCGAGGTCACGTTGATCTCGGTGAGATAGCCGCCGATCACGTCGATACCGACGAAGATCATGTCCAACTCTTTGAGCTTCGGCCCGATGGCGGCGCAGATTTGGCGCTCGCGCTCGGTGAGTTCACTCAATTCGGGACGGCCGCCCACATGCATGTTGGAGCGCGCTTCGCCTTCCGAGGGGATGCGGTTGAGCCCGGCCACCGGCTCGCCGTCGATGATGATGATGCGCTTGTCGCCTTTGCGTACCTCGGGCAGGTAACGCTGGATCATGAAGGGCTCGCGGAACGCCTGCTCGAACAGCTCCAGCAGCGACACCAGGTTTGAGCTGCCCTCCTCGATGAAGAACACCCCCGCGCCGCCATTGCCGTAGAGTGGCTTGACGATGATGTTGCCATGCTCCTTGCGGAACGCCTGGATCAGCGCGCGGTCGCGCGTGATCAGCGTCGGCGGCATCAGCTCCGGGAATTCCGTGACGAGAATTTTTTCGGGCGCATTGCGCACCGTGAACGGCGGGTTGACCACATAGGTTCGGGGATGGATGCGCTCCAGCATGTGCGTGAGCGTGATGTAGTTCATGTCGAACGGCGGGTCCTGCCGCATCAGCACCACATCATAGGTGCCGAGGTCTCGGCGCGACGCGGCACCGAGCTTGAAGTGCTCGCCGCGCGGCTTGTCGAACACCGCGATCGACGAAAGCTCGGCGCTCAGCGCGTTGTCGCGCAACGCCAGCGATGACGGCACGTAATAGTCGATGGCATGGCCGCGTGCCTGCGCCTCGAGCATCATGGCGAAGGTCGAGTCCCCCGCCGGATTGATCGAGGCGATAGGGTCCATCTGCACGGCGACTTTGAGCATCAGAGCAGTCCGGTGGCGTCGAAAGCGCCCGTGATGTGGCGCGGCCACGCAAAGGGCGCAAGGAAAATCACGTCGAAGCGTGGATTGGCTTCGGCAAGCGCCGGCTGCCGCACCAGCCAGAACTGCGCCGCCCGCACGATGCGCGCCCGATTGACCGCGAACAGCGCCTCTTCCTCACCCGATGAGAACGCGCGCGCTTTCACCTCGACGAACACCAGGTCTTGCCCGCGCCGCGCGATCAGGTCGATCTCGCCCAGCGGCGTCTTCACCCGCCTGCCGATGATCCGATACATCTTGAGCGTGAGAAACAGCGCCGCCCACGCCTCGCCGCGGCGTCCGGCCTGCTCGTTGAAGCGGCGTTCGCTACGGCTCTTGTTTGCGGGCGAGCGCGGCATCGTAAACCTGCTTGCGTTTGACCCCGAAGCGCTCTGCGACTTCATCCACCGCCGCGCGCAAGGGCTGCCCAGCCATTGCCGCATCGAGTGCCGCCTGCCAATCCGCCTCTGACACGGCAACCTCGGTGGCACCCGCGACGAGGATCACAGCTTCGCCCTTGGTGTCATCGGCCGCGAACTGTGCCGCCAGCTCCGTGAGCGTACCGCGGCTGACGCGTTCGAACTTCTTGGTCAGCTCCAGCGCCACTGCAGCATCGCGATCGCCCAGCCCCTCGGCCAGCGCCGCAAGACACTCGCCCAGCCGGCGTGGCGACTCGTACAATACCAACGTGTCGGTATGCCGCGTGAGCGCCGCGATGGCATTGGCCCGCGCTCCCGCCTTGGCCGGCAAAAAGCCGACAAAGGTGAAGCTGTCGGTCGGCAGCCCCGCGACGGCGAGCGCCGAGAGCAGAGCCGATGCCCCAGGCACGGCGAACACCGGTAGTTCTGCCTCGCGCACGGCCCGCACCAGTGGAAAGCCGGGGTCGGAGAGCAATGGCGTTCCGGCATCCGAAATCAGCGCCACTTTGCCGCCGCGCGCGATGTCGGCGAGGATCGCTTCGATCAGCGCACGCTCATTGTGCTCGTGCAGCGCCTTGCGTGGCGTGCGGATGCCGTAGTGCTCGAACAGGTGCGCGCTGTGCCGCGTGTCCTCGCAATAGACCACGTCGGCACCCGCCAGCGTTTCGAGTGCTCGGATGGTGATGTCGCGCAGATTGCCGATGGGTGTGGCAACCACATAGAGCCCGGCCGCCAGCGGCGGGGCTGCGAACGCTGTTCCGGCAATGGCATAATGCGCGTCGTCCACAGCCTGTCCCGGCATTTTCCCCGGCCAGACTTTTAGCTGCCCCATTCCTTTTGTATAGGACGGAGCAGATCGGCCCCCGAAGGGGCGGGCATTCTCGGGGATTTTTGACTTGCGGCACGGCGCGCTCACCACCATTTCCCGCCTCCTCACCGGCGGGCTTCTGGCGTTCACGCTCGCCGCCTGCTCCATGGCGGGTCTCGAGCGCTTCGGCGGCCCCAATCCATCCACCGGCGAACCCATCGGCACGGCGCTGCCCACCGCACAGGGCCAGACCATCGGCTCCGGTCCCACGCGCGTCGCGCTGCTGCTGCCGTTGAGCGGCGACCCGGCGCTGACCTCGGTCGGCACCTCCATGTCGCACGGCGCCGAACTGGCAATGGACTACATTGCCTCCAACGGCTCCATCGCCGACAACATCACGCTGGTGATCAAGGACACGGGCGATACGGTGCAAGGCGCTTCTGCCGCCGCCGCACAGGCCGTACAGGAAGGCGCGAGCCTGATCCTCGGGCCGCTGCGCGCCGATCAGGTCACTGCGGCTGGTGCCACCGCCCGTTCCGCCGGTATTCCGGTGATCGGCTTCTCCAACAATTCGGGCGCTGCCGGCCCCGGCGTCTATCTGCTCAACGTGCTGCCCGAGAGCGAAGCCAAGCGCTCGCTCGGCTATGTGCAAAAGCTCGGCAAGCGCGCCATCGTCGGCATCTTCTCGACCAATGATTTTGGCCGCATCCAGCAGAGCGCCTTCAGCCAGGCCGCCGCCGATCTCGGCATCGCGCTGGTCGGCGTCTACAATTTCAAATCCGAGGACGAAGCGCGCAACGTCGTCGGTCAGCTCGCTCCGATCATCCAGGCAGGGCAGGTCGACACGGTCATCATCCCCGACCGCGCCACCGCCCCGAGCTTCGCCGCCCTGTTCGAACAGGCCGGCATCCCGCAGGGCCAGGTGCAGTTCATCGGCTCGGCCGACTGGAACGGCGATACAAACATCGTCAACTCGCCCTATCTCGCCGGCGCCGTCTTCCCCGCCGTGGACGATGCCGGCTACCAGGCACTGCTGCCGCAGTTCCAGCAGAAGTTCGGCGGCACCATGCACGCCTTCACCACCATCGCCTACACCGCAACCATCCTCGCCAATTCGAGCGCGCTGGCCCTCGGCAGCCCGAAATACGACAAGGCCGCGCTGACCGTCGCCGGCGGCTTCAAGGGTCGCGACGGCGTGTTCCGCTTCCTGCCCGATGGCCGCAGCGAATATGCGCTTGTGATCCGGCAGGTGACGATCGGCGGCAGCGCCGTGGCCGAGGCGTCGAAGCTCTGATCTAGGCCGCCAGGTCCGCCACCACGGCGTCGAGCACCGGCCAGCCTTTGTCGGTCACCCGCAGGTTCCCGTTCGGCAGCGTCTCGACGAAGCCGATCTTCTTGAGTTCGGCGATCTGCACCGGGCTGATCTTGCGGCCACTCAATGAGGCGAAGCGGTCGGGGTCGATGCCTTCGCGGAGGCGCAGCCCCATCACCAGCAATTCGTCGCCTTCTTCTTCCCAGGTGAGGATGTCGTCGGTGACGAGACCATGGCCGCGCGAGGCGACTTTCTTCTGCCAGTCGAATGGCAGCTTCTCGGCGGCGGTGGCGTGCCGCTTGCCGTCGATTAGCAGACGCCCATGTGCTCCGGGGCCGACGCCGGCATACTCGCCGTAGCGCCAGTAGATCAGGTTATGGATCGATTCCTGCCCGAGCCGCGCGTGGTTGGAAATTTCGTAGGCGGGCAGGCCGGCCTTGTTGGTCAGCTCCTGCGTCAGCTCGTAGAAATCGGCGCTCAAATCCTCGTCGGGCATCTTGAGCTTGCCCGTCCGGTGCAGGTCGAAATAGCGCGTCCCCATCTCGATGGTCAGCTGGTAGAGCGAAATGTGCCCCTGCGTGAGCCACAGCGCTTCGGTCAGTTCATCCTGCCAATCGTCGAGCGTCTGCTTCGGCCGCGCATAGATCAGGTCGAAGCTCGAGCGCGGGAAGATCGATTGCGCCAGCCGCACCGCCGCGATGGCTTCCTCGACGCTATGCAGCCGCCCCAGTTCCTTGAGCGGGCCCTCGCGCAATGACTGCACGCCGAGCGACACGCGATTGACGCCGGCGGCGCGATAGCCGCGGAAGCGTTCGGCCTCGACCGATGTGGGATTCGCTTCGAGCGTCACTTCCACCTTTGGAGAGACGGTCCAGTTCTTGCCGATCTCGTTGAGGATCGCCTCGACCGATGCCGGCGCCATCAGCGACGGCGTGCCGCCGCCAAAGAAGATCGACTTGACCTCGCGGCCCTTGGTCAGCGCTGCATAATGCGCGATCTCGCGCGCATAGGACTTCACATAGGCCGCCTCGTCGAAGGCGCCGCGATGGACATGCGAATTGAAGTCGCAATAGGGGCACTTGGCCGCGCAGAAGGGCCAGTGCACATAGACGCCGAACAATCCGTTGGAGCGGCTATCCGAGTTCAACGGCGCCCTCCACGAATTTGGCGAAGGCGCGCGCGCGGTGGCTGAGCCCGGTCTGGCCGGGCGCCCACGAATGCTTGGCAGAACTCGGCATCTCGCCGAAGGTGATGTCGAAGCCGTCGGGCATGAACATCGGGTCGAAGCCGAAGCCCATCTCGCCGCGATAGGGCCAGACCATCGTGCCGGTGACCTTGCCGACATAAAGATCGTCGCGCCCATCCGGATGAGCGAGGCAGAGCGTGGCGTTGAACGCGCCCTTGCGCAAGCCCGGCGAATTGGCCCCCGCCGCCTGCAGCCGGTCTTCTACCCGGCGCATGGCCATGTCGTAGTCACGCCCGGTCGGCGTCGTCGCCCAGTCCGCCGTGTAGACGCCCGGCTCGCCATCGAGCGCATCGACCGAGAGCCCCGAATCGTCGGCCAGCGCGACGCGATTGGCGGCTTTTGCCGCCGCATGCGCCTTGAGCCGCGCATTCTCGATGAACGTCGTGCCGGTCTCCTCCGGCTCCGGCAGGCCGAGATCCTTGGCCGAAATCAGCACCACCCCGAGCGGCGCGAACAGGTCGCGGAACTCGGCGACCTTGCCGGCATTGTGCGTCGCGAGCAGCAGTGTTTCGCCGCGCTTCAGTCGGGGAATGTTAGCCAAGGCGCGATCTCATCAACCGAGCGCCGCCTTCTGCAGCGCCGTGAGCTGCGAGATGCCGCTCTCGGCCAGCGCCATCAATGAATTCAATTCGTCGCGGCTGAACGGTTCCTGCTCGGCCGTACCCTGGATCTCGACGAACTTGCCGGTCCCGGTCAGCACGAAATTGGCGTCGGTATGCGCTTCGACGTCCTCGAGATAGTCGAGGTCGAGCACCGGCTTGCCGCGATAGATGCCGCACGAAATCGCCGCCACGCTGTCCCTGAGCGGCTCGCCCTTGGTCAGATTGCGCGCCTTGAGCCATGCTATGGCGTCATACAAAGCAATGTAAGCCCCTGTAATCGAAGCCGTTCTGGTGCCGCCATCGGCTTCCAGCACATCGCAGTCGAGGGTGATCTGGTTTTCACCCAGAGCGGCCATGTCGACCACGGCGCGCAGGCTCCGGCCGATCAGCCGCTGGATTTCCTGCGTGCGCCCCGCCTGCTTGCCGCGGGCGGCCTCGCGCGGGGAGCGCGTATGCGTCGCGCGCGGGAGCATGCCGTATTCGGCGGTGAGCCAGCCCTTGCCGGAGTTGCGCAGGAACGGGGGCACGCCGTTCTCGACGCTCGCGGTGCAGAGCACGCGGGTCGCACCAAACTCGCACAGCACCGATCCTTCCGCGTGCGCGGTGAAGCGGCGCGTGAAGCGCACAGGTCGTAGTGTGTCGGCCGCGCGGC
>JBEBHC010000425.1:0-1179 GCA_040081185.1 Devosia sp.
CGCTAGAAGCTAGCCGTGAACTACCAGTCGAACTTCACGCCGAACTTGGCGATGCGCGGTCCGAGCACCGTCGTGGCCTTCTCGAACGACGCGCCCGAGCGCCAGTTGATGTTGACCGCGGTGTTCGAGTTGAGCACGTTGAAGAGGTCGGCGAACACGGCCACGCGGGCCTTGCTGCCGAAGGTCATCTTCTTCTCGGCGCGCACGTCCACGACCGAGACCGTGTCCTGACGCCGCTCGCCAATCGGTTCCGCCAGGATGATCTGCGTGCCGTAGTTGAGCGTGGCATTGAAGAAGCGGCCGTAGGGCGCACCGCTCTGGACCTTCCACACCGGGGTGATCGACACGCCCCAGCCGGCGTCCACCGTGCCGGAGAGCTTGCCGTTCCAGTTGGTGAAGTCGTTGATCGTCTTCTCGTTCGGGTTGCTCGGCGAGCTGCCGAAGAACGCGAAGTTGGAGACGGCCGTGCCGAAGCGGTTGTTGAAGTAGTTGTTGCCGGCTTCGTTCGTCCACGTGTAGGAGAACGACGCGTTCAGGCCCCAGCGGTTCGAGTAGCGCTTGTTGGCCGAGAACTCGAGGGTCTTGTAGGTGCCTTCGTAGCCGTCGATGTTCACGGCTTCCTGGCGCGACGCCGTCAGCAGCGACGGGTCGAGGTTGAGGGCCGAGATCGCGCGGTCGTCGGACGAACCGGTGACGCCGTCGGCGCCCGGATCGGTGATGCTGACCGGCACGTTGTAGGCGCTGAACGGGCGGGCGGTGTTGAACTGCTGCCAGCCGTTCTGGTCCTTCTTCCACACGAAGCCGACGCGGACGCCGAGGTCGGTCATCACCGAGCGCTCGACGAAGAGCGACGCTTCGTCGGTGTAAGCGTTCTCGAGGTCCGGATCGATGAACGCGTTGGCGACGCCGCCGAACTTCACCTGCAGCGCACCCTGTTCGCCCTGCTGGAACACGCGGTCGCCGTTCAGGTCGTTCCACACGAAGTCGCTGTACTGGTTGGCGGTGTTTTCGTTCACCGCGTCGGCCAGGTTCACGCCCGGGTTGAAGTAGAAGCGGCCGACGTTGGCCTTCACCACCGTCTTGCCGTCGCCCATCAGGTCGTAGCTGGCGCCGAAGCGCGGCACGATGTGGTTGAACGTGACGATGCTCGACTGCTCGGCGAAATCGCGGGCCGCCGAG
>JBEBHC010000426.1:0-1176 GCA_040081185.1 Devosia sp.
GAAGAAAACCAGGCACGAGACCTTTTTGTTTGTTAGATTATTTTCCCAAAGATTTTTTATGTGTAATTGATGAGAGCCATCAAACTGTACCGCAGGTTGCGGGTATGTATGGTGGTGATAGAAGTAGAAAATTGGTATTGGTAGATTATGGTTTTCGCTTACCAAGTGCCATGGATAACCGCCCATTGAATTTTAATGAATTTGAAAGTTTAACGGGTCAAACCATTTTTGTTAGTGCCACACCGGGTGAATATGAATTGGAAAAAACGGGTGGCGTGGTGGTAGAACAAATTGTGCGCCCCACCGGATTATTAGATCCTCCAATTGAAATAAGGCCAAGTGTTAACCAAATAGATGATTTACTAGATGCCATAGATGATAGAGTAAAAAGAGGAGACCGTGTATTGGTTACAACTTTAACCAAGCGAATGGCCGAGGAAATGGATAAATACCTGGGCAGAATCAATATCAAATCTAAATACATTCACAGCGACGTGGATACCCTAGAAAGAGTAGAAATTTTGCGCGATTTAAGGTTGGGTGTAATTGATGTATTGGTAGGCGTTAACTTATTAAGAGAGGGCTTAGACTTGCCAGAAGTTTCGTTGGTAGCCATTTTAGATGCCGATAAAGAAGGCTTTCTCAGAAACGAAAAATCATTAACACAAACCGCGGGCAGGGCTGCAAGAAATGTAAACGGATTGGTTATTTTTTATGCAGATAAAATGACCGAAAGCATGCAGCGAACCATTGATGAAACCGCCCGACGAAGAGAAAAGCAAATAGCGTTTAATCAATTGCATAATATCATTCCTACTACCATCATCAAAAGCAAGGAACAAGTATTTGCTCAAACATCGGTTTTAGATATCAAGGGCTATGACCCGTCTAATCCCTATGCAATGCAACAAGATGAGCAATTGGTTCCTTCTAAGATTGCAGATGAGCAAATAAACTATAAAACCATACCTCAGGTAGAAAAAGCCATCCATCAAACCACGCCGGAAATGGAAAAAGCTGCCCGAGATTTAGACTTTATTGAAGCGGCCCGATTAAGGGATGAGATGTTTCGCTTACAGAAAGAGTTGGAAACAATGCGTTAACGAAGGTTTATTTACTAAATTTACCCATATCCATTAATTAGTACCATATGAGAAAGTTTGCCCTATTCTTATT
>JBEBHC010000004.1:0-55614 GCA_040081185.1 Devosia sp.
GCTCTTTCCCATCGAGATCTGTGTAGCGCACGGTGATATCGGCCGGACGTTCGACTTCGTAGTAGATCTCGGGGATCGACAGGCACCCCTCCTCGGTGGTCACCGTGTCTTCCGAGTATTTGAGGATTTCCGGGTTGATCATGACGATCGGCTCGGGCGTCTCGCCTTCCTTGGCGAGGTCCATCACCACGATGCGCTGCATGACGCCGATCTGCGGCGCGGCAAGGCCGATGCCCGGCGCGTCGTACATGGTGTCGAGCATGTCCCGGGCGAGATCCTTGACCGACTGGTCGACCTTGGCGATCGGGTCGGCGACGGCGCGCAGGCGCGGATCGGGCAGCACAAGGATTTCGCGTTTCGCCATCGGCGGGGCCTTTCGGGGTTCGCGGTCCAATATGGTATTTGGGGACGAGGGGTCAACCGGCGCACGAATAGAACAAATCGTAAACCGGATATGCTAGCGTCCGTTCATGGATCGAATCATTTTCACCGTCGCGGATACGGCCATCACCCTCGAAATGCTGGTGTTTGCGGGCGCCGGCCTGGCCGCGCTGCTGCTCGTGACGCTGGTCGTTCTGGGTGTCCGGCAGGCCGGCCTGAACGCGGCGGACATGGAGCGACGGGACACCGAGGCGGAGGCGCGGCGGCTCGAAACCGAGACGGCCAAGGCCAGGAGTGCCGAACTCGAGCGCCATCTCGCGGGTGTGCTGCAGAGCCAGTACGAGATGAACGCCCGCATGCAGACGATGTCCGAGATCTTCGGGTCGCGATCGTCCGACCTGATGCGGGCCGTCAACGAGAGGATCGACGCGCAGGGTCAGCGGGTCGGCCTCGCGCTGCAAGAGAGCAATCTCAAGACCACCGAAAGCCTCGGCCAGCTCAACGAGCGGCTGGCGGTGATCGACCGCGCGCAGGCCAACATCACCGAGTTGGGCAAGGATGTCGTCACGCTGCAATCGATCCTCTCCAACAAGCAGACGCGCGGAGCCTTCGGCCAGGGCCGAATGGAATCGATCATCGCAGATCAGCTGCCGGCCGGCTCGTTCGCGTTCCAGTACACGCTCAGCAACAACCGACGGCCCGATGCCGTGGTGTTCATGCCCAATGGCGGGCCGAAGCTGGTGATCGATGCCAAGTTCCCGCTCGAGGCTTGGGAGCGCGTGCGCGCGGCGAGCAACGAGATCGAGCTCAAGCAGGCATCGGCATCGCTGCGCAGCGATATCGGCATCCATGTGCGGACGATTGCCGAGAATTACCTGATCGCCGACGAGACACAGGACACGGCGTTCATGTTCGTGCCGTCGGAGTCGATCTTTGCCGACCTGCATGAGCATTTCGACGATATTGTGCAGAAGGCGATGCGGCAGCGCGTCGTGATCGTGTCGCCGCTGATGCTGATGCTGTCGATCCAGGTGGTGCAGAGCCTGCTGCGCGACGTGCGGATGCGTGAGGAAGCACACAAGATCCAGAGAGAAGTGCGCGAGATGCTCGACGACGTCGGCCGTCTCAAGGAGCGCGTCATCGCGCTGCAGAAGCACTTCGCTCAGGCCAATACCGATATCAGCGACATCCTGACGTCGACGTCCAAGGTTGTCCGCCGCGGCCAGCGGATCGATGAGCTCGATCTCGACGAAACGCCGCAGATCGAGGCGCCGCCGATGCCCGATCTCAAGGTCGGCAGTCTCTTCTAAGGCTCAGCGCTTTTCGAGCTCACTGGCGCTCTTCAGCGCCCGGCCGCCATCTTCCTGCACGACGAGGTAGGCGGGCTCGTCTTCAGTGGCGTTGCGGACGATGGTCTGTCCCTTGATCGAGCGTTTGACGCGCCTGGTGAACTTCTGCTGCACGACGCCATCGGCGTGATGCGCACCCCAGGTCCACCGCACCTTGTCGCCTTTGCGAACGGTCATCGCGTTCTCCTTTGGCGATGCAACGCCCGAAGGGCTGCGGCGTTTCCATGCGACATCGTTTCTGTCGGAGGCTTTCATGACCAGCGCACATCCGGGACGTATCCTTGCGCAGGATGTGATTCCGCCCGATGGCGCGGGCGAGATGCTGTCGGCCCTGCCCATCAGTCAGGCGGAGATCGATGATCTGCTCTATGGTGAGGATCGCCCGGCGGAAGAACGGCTGGCACGGTTGCGGGAACTGTCGGCGCAGCTGCACGAGCAGGAGCCGGGTGATTTCGGCGATGACGATCCAGGTGTGATCGCCGGCGAAATCGATGAAGCCATCGCGCGGCTCTCGGGTGACAAGGAGCGCGACCCCGATCTTGCCTATGACGCAGTCGAGATGGACGACGATCCGCTCAACCACCGCGAGACGCTGTCGCCGGATTCCGACGAATTGGAAGCTATCGAGGAAGACGACGAGGCGTCGTTGCAGAGCACCGACGAGCCGCGGCCAGATGCGGCACTCGATCCGGAGGAATGGGACGATGGCGAAGGGTTCAAACCGGAACGCGGCGTCCTTTAGCCGTCCATCCCGGTGCGGGCCTTGAGCGCTTGGCTCAGGGTGCCCTCGTCGAGATAGTCGAGTTCGCCGCCGACGGGTACGCCATGAGCAAGGCGCGTGATCTTCACGTCGGTGCCTGCCAGGCGATCGGTGATGTAGTGTGCCGTGGTCTGGCCTTCCACCGTTGCGTTGACTGCCAGCACGATCTCGCTGAACTCGGGCGCGCGGCGAACCAATGCATCCACAGTGATATCGTCGGGGCCGACGCCATCGAGCGGCGACAGCACGCCACCCAGCACGTGATACTTCACGGCGCCAACGCCGGCGCGTTCCAGCGCCCAGAGATCCGCCACGTCTTCTACGACGATCAGCAGCCCGCTCCCGCGGCGCGGATCGGCGCAGATGTGGCAGGGCGAGCGCGTGTCGACATTGCCGCAGACCTCGCAGACGCGCACCGCTTCCACCGCGCGGTCGAGGGCGGCAGAGAGCGGGATCATCAGTTGCTCTTTTTTCTTGATCAGGTGCAGCACGGCGCGACGGGCCGAGCGCGGCCCGAACCCGGGCAGCCGCGCCAGCAGCTGAATCAGCTGCTCGATCTCCGCCCCGCCATTGGCCATTACTTGCCCGACGCCTTGCGGCGCTCGAGATATTTGGTCAGCCAGATGGCGCGCTTTTCGAGTGACTTCTTGAGGTAGAGGTCCTGCCGCGGGATGCGTAGCTGCCGCTGCACGTTGGCGAGGTCGGCTTCGACCTGCCCAATGGGCAGGGCGTCCGCTGCTTCGTCGGTGTCGGGTATGCCGCTGCGCTTGCCCATCAGAAAGGCAGCTTCATGCCGGGCGGCAATGGAAGTCCCTGAGTCATTTCAGCCATGCGTTTGTTAACCTCGAATTCGGCTTTGCCCTTGGCCTCGTTGTGGGCCGTGACGATGAGATCCTCGAGCACCTCGACATCATCTTCCTTAAAGAGCGAGGGATCGATCTTGAGCCCGCGAAGTTCGCCCTTGCCGCTCATCGTGACCGTCACGAGCCCGCCGCCGGACGCGCCGTCCACCGTGATATTGGCGAGTGTTTCCTGCATCTCGGCCATCTTGCTCTTCAGCTCTTCGGCCTTCTTCATCATGCCGAGGAAATCAACCATCACTCATCCTCCAAGTCTTCGCGCTCGACGAAGGCATCCTCATAGAGCGCATCGGGCACCTGTTCCTCGCGCGTTTTGACGCGCAGGGTGGAGCCGGGGAACATATCGAGGATCGCTTTGACGAGCGGATCCTTCTGGGCCTCGGCATCGATCGCGGCGAGGTGCTGGTCCTTGATGTCGCGCATGGTGGGGCCGACAGGTGCGTTGCGCGACACGGAGACGCCCCAGACCTGCCCGGTCCATTCCTTGAGCTTCCGGCTCAGGGTCTGGATGACGCCGGGATCGGCGCCGGGAAGCAGCGCGACTTCGATCGACTGTTCGCGAAAGGCGACGGGCCGCATTTGCGTTTCGAGCGCGATCTTGAGCAGCACTTCACGCCGTTCGCCAGCCAGCGCCACGAGGTCCAGATAGGACCGCGGATTTGAGTAGGCCTGCGGCACCGCGAGGGGAACCGAAACGGCCTCGGCCTGCACGCGCGGGGCCGGCTCGTAGCTGCGCAGAGCCTGCGGGCCACCGCCGCCGCCGCCGTTGCGCGGGAGGGGCCGCGTTTCTACCGCCGCCGAAGCAGGGGCGTTGGCGAGTTTGCTGATCAGTTCGTCGGGGCTCGGCAGATCGCTGGCATAGGCGAGGCGCACCAACACCATCTCAGCGGCCTGCAGGGAATCGCCGGCATTGCCGACTTCCTCGTAGCCCTTGAACAGGATTTGCCAGGCTCGGCTCAATGCCCGCATGCCCAGCTTGCTCGCGAGTTCGGCCCCACGCGCCCGTTCGTCGGGCGTGAGCGAGACGTCGTCGGCTGCTGCAGGCACGACCTTGATGCGCGTCACCAGATGGGTGAAATCGCAGAGATCGGCGAGCAGTGTCTGCGGGTCGGCGCCGGCATCGTAGAGCTCGCGCAGGATGCCGAGCGCATTGCCCACTTCGCCGCGCATCAGGGCCTCGAACAGGTCGATGGCGCGCGCGCGATCGCCGAGACCGAGCATGGCCTTTACCGTCGCCGCAGTCACCTTGCCGTCGCCGTGCGATATGGCCTGGTCGAGCAAGGACTGGTTGTCGCGCACCGAACCCTCGCCGGCGCGAACGATCATGCCCAGCGCCTCGGGCTCCCAGCCGATGCCTTCCTTGGTCAGCAAGTCCTCGAGATGGCTGATCATCGTCTCGGCCGGCACGCGGCGCAGATCGAAGCGCATGCAACGGCTGAGAATCGTCACCGGCACCTTGCGGATTTCGGTGGTAGCGAAGATGAACTTCACATAGGGGGGCGGCTCTTCGAGCGTTTTCAGCAGCCCGTTGAAGGCCGCCGTCGAGAGCATGTGCACCTCGTCGATGACATAGACCTTGTACGGCGCGGAAGCCGGCGCGTATTTCACCGAGTCGATAATCTCGCGGATATCGCCGATGCCGGTGTTGGAGGCGGCATCCATTTCGATGACGTCGACATGCCGGCCCTCGATGATGGCGCGGTCGTGTACGCCCTCCTGATCGAGATCGAGGTTGGGGCGACGACCGCTGGCATCTTCGAAGTTGAGCGCCCGCGCCAGGATGCGCGCCGTTGTCGTCTTGCCGACACCGCGGATGCCGGTGAGCATGAAGGCGTGCGGGATACGGCCGGATTTGAACGCGTTGCGCAGCGTCTGCACCATCGCATCCTGGCCGATCAGGGTCGAAAAACTGGTTGGCCGGTACTTTCGCGCCAGCACCAGATAAGGCGTCTTGGCGGGTTGCTGATCGCTGTCTGGGAAGAGTCCGTCGGCCATGGAAAGTATATAGCCATCCGAGCCGCGAACCGCAAAAGCCGTGGCGCAGATTCTGGCGAGTTCGGCGGCTATTTCTGGGGGAAGGCGAGAGGCTGGCAACGACCCGTGAAGGTCTCGTTGGGGCTGCTTCCTTCCGGACCTGACCCGGTTGGCGAGGAACACGTCCGCACCAACCTCTCGCGGCCTATATCGTCCAGAAGGCAGCCAGGATCAAGGTACGCTGCCAAAAGGCGCAATTTTTCGCAAATTGGGGCGCCGACTTTCACTTCTCGCCATCCAATTGCGTGGCATTGGTCGCGATAACTCAAACTCGGGGAGTGTCCCGCCATGCTCTCAGACATGCTGCCCGAAAGCGCTGAGATGCGCGCCCATCCGCGCCACCGCACCCTCAAGGGCGGGGTGATCGTGTTCAATTCGGGCCGCTCCACCATCAGCTGCGTGATGCGCGACCAGTCGCAAGGGGGCGCCAAGCTGCAGTTCCCGACGCTGATCGGCGTACCGAGGGAGTTCGACCTGCTGGTTTCCGACCTGCCGCGCCAGCATTGCCGTGTCGCCTGGGCCGCCGGCCAGTCGATGGGGGTCGCGTTCCAGGCCGCGTGATCCGGCACGGTAGCACTCGCTTACCATTCGCCTGGAAACCCTGGGGGACAAGGATTGCGGCTCCGCCGTTGCGCATCCATATGGGGCGCATTCGCAGGAACAATCGCCGTGATGACCGACACCGACAACCGCGCCGCCCAGCGCCGCCCGACTCTAAAAGGCGGCAAGATCGTGTTCAATCACTCGCGCTCGACGATCGACTGCACGGTGCGCAACTTGTCGCCGCGCGGCGCCAAGCTGCAGGTCGCTTCCGCCATCGGCATCCCGGACGTGTTCGACCTGGTGCTTCCCAATACGCTCCGGCAGCCCTGCCGCGTCGCGTGGCGCAAGCCCAAGGAAATCGGCGTCAGCTTCGTCAACGGCTGACACTGCCGGTGGCGTGTTCAGCGGCTTGACGGTGCCTGCGCGGTCTCAGGGCTTTCCGGCAGGATAGACACCGAGGATGCGGAACTGGTCGGTGAAGAAGCCCAGTTCCTCGAACGCCAGCTGTACATTGCGATCGTCCGGGTGGCCTTCGATGTCGGCGTAGAACTGCGTTGCAGTAAACGAGCCGTCGAGCATGTAGCTTTCGAGCTTGGTCATGTTCACGCTGTTGGTCGCAAAGCCCCCCATGGCCTTGTAGAGCGCGGCGGGCACGTTGCGGACGCGGAACACGAAGGTGGTCTTGACCGTCCGGCTGCTCGGCTTGGGCACTTCCGGCGTCTTGCTGATGACGAGGAAGCGGGTGGTGTTGTGGCTCGCGTCCTCGATGTTGGCGGCGAGTACATCGAGGCCATAGACCTCGGCGGCGAAACGGCTGGCAATGGCGGCGACTGCCCTGTCACCTTTTTCGGCGACCTCGCGCGCGCTGCCGGCGGTGTCGACCGCGTTGATGGTCTTCAGCTTGTGCTTGCGTATGAATTTGCGGCATTGGCCGAGCGCCACGCTCAGCGACTGCACGGCCTTAACGTCCTTGAGGGTCGCGCCCTTGACGCCAAGGAGGTTCATTTCGATGCGCAGGAAATGCTCACCGGTGATGTGCAGGCCCGATTCGGGCAGCAGGTGATAGATGTCGGTGATGCGACCGTAGAGCGAGTTTTCGACCGGTACGACGCCATAGTCGGCGGAGCCGTTCTGCACGGCCGTGATGGTATCTTCGAAGGTGGTGCAGGGCAGCGCCTTGCCGCGCGGGAACAGGGCATGGGCGGCGGCATGGCTGAACGCGCCGCGCTCGCCCTGAAAGGCGATGGCCTTGGCTGCCATGATTTCCCCCATTTGCCGATTGCCGCGGCGCTCTATGAACCTGAGGCGCCCGGGAAGTCAACGCGGGCTACCCGGGGTCGATCCGGCAAGGCGGTGGGAATTGTCGCAGGGCCGGGAATGGCCGTTGCGCGGGGATTTACGCCGGATTATTGTCCGCGCGCGTCGGGACGGGGCCCCGATCTTGCATGCGGCCGGTGCGGCGTTTGAAGCCTTTCCGCCAATCGCTTATACCCCGCGGAAAGAGCTGAGGACCGCGATGGATTCGTTCGAGCTGAATAAGATTTTGGGCGCCATTCTGGGCACACTGCTGTTCGTGATGGGCGTCGGCTTTTTGGCCGAGGCGATCTACCATCCGTCGGCCCATGCCAGCGGGCCGGGTTATGCACTGCCGGGCGAGGCCGAAGGCGGTGGCGAACAGGGCGGCGGCGAACAGGTGGCGGCCGTGCCGATCGGGAACCTGCTGGCGGAAGCTGATCCGGTGGCCGGCGAATCGTCCGCCAAGAAGTGCCAGAGCTGCCACGATTTCACGCAGGGCGGACCGAACAAGACCGGGCCGAACCTCTATGACGTTGTCGAGCGGCTGGCCGGCAGCCACGAGGGCTTTGCCTATTCGGCAGCCATGCTCGAGCACAAAGACAAGGGCGACATCTGGACCTACGACAACCTCAACGCCTTCATCATGACGCCCAAGGCTTTCACGCCGGGCACCAAGATGACCTTTGCCGGCGTCAAGAACGACCAGGAACGCGCCAACATCATCGCTTACCTCTCGACCCTGTCGGCTTCGCCGAAGCCCTTCCCGCCGGCAGAAGCGGTGGGCGGCGAAACTGCGTCGGGCGCGCAGGTGGTCGAGGGCACATCGAGCGAATCCGCGCCGATGGATACTCCGACCCCCGAAGGCACTGCGGCGCCCGCTTCGAGCGAAGCGCCGGCAGCATCGAGCGCGATGTCAGCAAGCGAGATGTCTTCCGCCCCGGCGCAGTAGGCAATCTTCTCCGGCAATGAATCACGGGCCGTACCCAATGGGTGCGGCCCGTTCTATTGAATGGCCATGACAACACTCCTCCTCCACCTCTCCGATGTCGATGAAGCGGCCTGGGCGCAGCGCTACGCCGAGGCCCTGCCTGGCGTGCAGGTCCTACGCCGCGGAGACGATTTCGATCCGAGGTTCGTCGACTACATCTTCGTATGGAAGCCCAAGCCGGACGCCTTCGAGGGGCTCAGCGGGCTCAAAGCGGTCCTGTCGCTTGGCGCAGGGGTCGATGCCTTACTTAAGCACCCGCATCTGCCGGACGCGCCGGTGGTGCGTTTCGTCGATGCGAACCTGACCCGACGCATGACGGACTATGTCGTGGCGCAGGTCACGTTCCATCAGCGCCTCGGCACGCGCTTCAGGCGCGACCAGGCTGCGCGGCGCTGGACCCAGGTCTATCCACCGGCGGCGGCAGCGACCAATGTTGGGATCATGGGGCTGGGTGAACTGGGAAGCGACGCGGCGGAAAAGCTTGTCGCGCTAGGATTTACCGTCAAAGGCTGGAGCCGGTCGGCAAAGGCCCTGTCCGGTGTCGAAACCTTTGCGGGTATGGAAGCCCTCGGCGCGTTCCTCGCGGCTACGGACATACTGGTTTGCTTGCTGCCACTGACGCCGGGTACTACCGGGATCCTCAATCGCGACACGTTCGGCAAGTTGCGCCGTGCGCTGGAGGGTGGACCGGTGGTGGTCAACGCAGCCCGCGGCGGACATCAGCGGGAAGCCGACATCGTTGCCGCGTTGGCCGATGGTACACTGGGTGCAGCCAGTCTCGATGTGTTCGAGGCGGAGCCGCTCTCGCCGCAAAGTCCGCTCTGGGCGCTCGACAATGCCTACCTGACCCCGCATGTCGCGGCGATCAGCACTATCGCGGCGGGCGTCCGCTACTTCTCGGCTATCATCCGTGACCATCAGGCAGGCGAGCCGCTGCCCAACGTTGTCGATCGGGGCCGGGGTTACTAGCGCACCGTTCTAATCCGTCAGCTATAGCGCTGCTTGAGGACGCCATAGACCGCGCGGATGCCTTGATCGGTGCCCCCATAGGGGCGCCCTGCCCGCGATTCAGGTGCCCAGGCGTAGATATCGAGGTGCACCCAGGCCTTCGCCTCGCGTACGAAGCGTTGCAGGAACAGTGCCGCGGTGATGGAACCGGCAAAAGCCCCCTGGCTCACGTGATTGACATCGGCGATCTTAGAGTTGAGCATCGCGGCATAAGGCTGCCAGAGCGGCATCTGCCAGAGCGGATCGTCCCATTCCATGCCGGCATCCATGAGGGCGCGAGCGAGCACGTCGTCGGTCGAATAGAGCGGCGGCAGGTCCGGGCCGAGAGCGGTGCGCGCCGCGCCGGTGAGCGTCGCCATGTCGACGATCAGCTCGGGCTTTTCCTCATCGGCCAGCGTCAGGGCATCGCCGAGGATCAGGCGGCCCTCGGCATCGGTGTTGCCGATTTCGATCGTCTGGCCGGAGCGCGAGGGGAGAATGTCACCAGGGCGGAAAGCCGACCCGGCGATGGAGTTCTCGACGATCGGGATCAGCACACGCAGCCGGACCTTGAGCTTTGCATCCATGATCGCGTGGGCGAGGCCGAGCACGTTGGCCGCACCCCCCATGTCCTTCTTCATCAGCAGCATCGCTGAACTCGGCTTGATGTCGAGACCGCCGGTGTCAAAGGTCACGCCCTTGCCCACGAGGGTAATCTTGGGGTCGCGTGCATTGCCCCAGGTCGTGTCCATCAGTCGCGGCGCTTCGCTGCTGGCGCGGCCCACAGCGTGGATCATCGGGAAGTTGTCGCGCAGCAGGGCGTCGCCGGCGGTGACCTTCAGTTTCATCTTGTGCCCGGCCGCAAACTCGCGGATCGCGAGTTCGAAAGCGTCGGGTCCGAGATCGTTGGGCGGCGTGTTGATGAGATCGCGCGCAAGGAAGGCGCCGTCGGTGAGGCGCGTGACTTCGCCTTTGTCGGCGCCATCGGGAAGTGCAAGTTCGGGCTCCGGCCGTTCGGCGCGGTAGCGGCCGAACCGATAGGTGCCGAGGCGGAAGCCGAGTGCGGCGAGAGTAGGATCGCCATAGGCACCTTCGAGGCGATAGAGCCCCGGCCCCAGCGTTGCGCCGGCGAGCCCGGCGATCAGCTTCGGGCGGCTCCTCGCGGTGCCCATGCCAAACAGGTGGCCTGCGAGCCTGCCCTTCTCGTCGGGCACTGCCAGCAGCTTGCCGCGCTGGCCGGTGAAGGCATTGGCCTTGGCCCATTGTGTGGCGAACGGGCTGAGCCCAGCTTTGGCGAGTCCGCCCTCCTCGACACAGATCAGAGGGAGGGATTTGAGTTCGGCCATGTACGTCACCGCATGAGAAGCAATCGGGCGATTGCTTACGCTGCGCTCCGGGGCTCGGCAATGCCGGCCTTAACTCCCCATTAGGGTTAATCAATTATTGCTCGGCACAACGGCGTCCACAGCCAGAGTTGCCTGCCTTGCATGCCCTTTCCGTTTCCCGCTCCATGAAATCCGCGCGCCTGCTGTTGCTTGCGGGCGTCGCCGCACTGGCGCTCAGCGCCTGCGCCACCAATCGCGCCTCGACGGGCGCGGCCGATTACAACCAGGGTTACGGGCAGTCGCAGACGACGCTCAGCCAGCTGTCGGCGCGCTACAAGCAGAACCCACGCGACAAGGGCACCATCATCACCTTCGCCGCGGCGCTGCGTGCCTCGGGCGAGCCCGAGCAGGCGATCGCCGTGCTCGAGACTGCGGTCAAAGGTTATCCGAGCGATCTCGATATTCGCATCGCTTATGCCAAGGCGCTGGCAGCTGCCGGTCGCTTCGCCCAGGCCCTCAACATAGTCGACGGCGCGATAAATCCCGCGGCGCCGGCGTGGAGCGCGCTGCTTGTCAAAGGTGCGATCCTCGACCAGCAGGGCAATAACAAGGATGCCCGGTCGCTCTACAAACAGGCGCTGCTGATCGCGCCGGGCGAGGCATCGCTCGAAGCCAATATCGGCCTCTCCTTCGCCATGACCAACGATCTTGCGGAGGCCGAGGCACATCTTCGCAAAGCGGTGCAGATGCGCGGCGCGACCAGCCAGATCCGCCAGAACCTTGCGCTCGTGCTCGGCCTGCAGGGCCGGTTCGACGAATGCCGCGCGATGTTTGCAGCCGAGTTGCCGCCCGACCAGGTCGAGTCCAACATGTCCTATGTCCGTGCGCTGCTGACGCAGCAGAACCGCTGGGACCTGATCAAGGGCGACAAGGGCAGCACCGGCTGATCGCTGCGCTGCTGCCGGCAAAAGCAAAGGGGCCTCGCGGCCCCTTTTTCATTTCGCGATAATGGCCGACGTCAGCCGCCCATGAAGCTGAAGCCGCCGGTCATGCTGATCTTGATGATGGCCGGAGAGATGATGACGATGAACAGCACCGGCAGGAAGAACAGGATCAGCGGCACGGTGAGCTTCGGCGGCAATGACGCAGCCTTCTTTTCGGCCTCCATCATGCGCGTCTCGCGACCTTCTTCAGCCATCACGCGCAGCGACGTGCCGACCGACGTGCCGTAACGATCGGCCTGGATGAGCGAGGTCATCACGGACTTCACGATGTCGAGGCCGGTGCGCTTGCCAAGATTTTCGAAGGCGCGGCTGCGGTCCTCGAGGAAGCTCAGTTCGGCGGTGGTGAGCGTAAGCTCTTCGGCCAGTTCGGGGCTCTGGAGGCCGATCTCTTTCGACACGCGCTTGAAGGCGTGCTCCACCGACATGCCGGCTTCGACGCAGAGCAGCATCAGATCGAGCGAGTCCGGCCAGGCGCGGCGTACCGACTGCTGGCGCTTGATGATGCGGTTCTTGAGCAGCAGCGTCGGCAGGTAGGCGCCGATCAGGCCGATGCCGAGCGCGTAGAGTGCATTCATATAGAGCGGATTGGTCGAAAAGATCGTGAGGCTCAGATAGGCGAAACCGAGCACGAACAGGATGAAGGGCGTGACGAAGCGCATGAATACATAAGTGGTCAACGGCCCCTGCCCGCGATAGCCAGCCATGGCCAGCTTGTCGGCGGTGCCCTCATCGGCGAACGCCTTTTGCAGCGAGAAGCGATCAACGACGTTCCGCATATACTCGCGGCCGGCAACCTGACGGATGCTGCGGGTTTCCTGCGGGCCCTGGCCACGCAGGCGTGCCATTTCCTCGGCGCGCATCTTCTCGCGCTCGAGGGCGACGCGCTTGATGCGCTGCTTGACGGTGGTGCCGCCGCGGCCGAACAGCGACAGGCCCAGCGTCATGACAACAGCAGCAGCGGAAACCGCCGCAAGTGCGGCGATCAAGAAGCTCGGGCTTGTAACCATGTTGACGAAGGCATCGAACGACATGGCTGGCCTCAGAAATCGAACTGAATCATTTTGTACATGACGAAGCCGCCCATAAACATCATGGCCCCGGCGATGCCGAGCCAGACGAGGCCGATATTGGTGCTGAACAGCGGCA
Organism: Devosia sp.; assembly: GCA_040081185.1. Classification (GTDB taxonomy): domain Bacteria; phylum Pseudomonadota; class Alphaproteobacteria; order Rhizobiales; family Devosiaceae; genus Devosia_A. Next base: position 12,674 of record JBEBHC010000004.1, read on the forward strand.
CCATGTAGGTCGGCGTCGTCAGGGACACGAGTGTGCCCACGATGAAGGGCAGGGAGCCGATGATGCCGGCGGAGGCCTTGGCTTCCGAGGACATGGCCTTGATCTTCTGCTTCATCTTCTTGCGGTTTCGCAGAACGCGCGCGAGGTTGCTCAACGCTTCGGACAAGTTGCCGCCCGCCTGCTGCTGCACAGTGATGACGACGACGAAGAAGTTGACCTCAGGTAACGGCACGCGATCGAACAGCGAGCTGATGGCTTCAGTCATCGACTTGCCGAGAGACTGCTGATCGAGAACCTTCTGGAATTCCGACTTGATCGGTTCCTTGGCTTCCTTGGCGACGAGGCGCATCGAATCGTTGAGCGGCAGACCTGACTTCACACCACGCACGATGGCTTCGACGGCGTTCGGCAGTTCGTCGAGATAGGCGTTCTGGAAACGCTTACGGCGGCGACCGAGATAGAACTTGGGCAGCAGATAGGCCGCGGCAATGCCGAAGATCACGCAGTAGAGCACCGGCACCTGCAGCACGAAGGTGGCGATCGCCACCAGCGCACCGAGGATGATCTGGTTGCGAATGAAATCGCGGGCCTTGATCTTCATGCCCGCCTGGAAGAGCTGATCCTGCAGCGGAATGCGCTTCTTGCGCTTGCCGAGCGCGTCGTTCTGCGCCTTCAGGGTATCCTGGATCTGCTTGCGGCGACCGTCGCGGCTGCGTGCCTGCGTCGCCTCCCGGCGGTTGGCTTGCAGGTCGCCCTGCAGGGCCTTGATGCGCTTGTCGGCGCGTGCGGTGTTGCCGCCGAGGATCGATGGAACGAGCGCGAAGCCCGCGGCACCGACGCCGACGGCGGCAAGCAATGCATAAACCAGAATGTCCATGACTCGTACCCGGACCCTAACTCACTAGCTGTCGAGGATGGCGCGCTGCTCGACGTTGGACTTTTCCAGCGCCTCCACCAGATTGGCCTCTTCGTTGAAGTACCGGGCGCGCTCGGTGAACTGCGGCTTGGTGATGCCGGTCGAGCGATGGCGGCCGATCAGGTTGCCCTGATTGTCCTCACCCATGATGTCGTAGAGGAAGATGTCCTGCGTCACGATCACATCGCCTTCCATGCCGAGCACTTCGGAGATGTGGGTGATGCGGCGCGAACCGTCGCGCAGACGCGCTGCCTGCACGATGACGTCGATCGAGGAAGTGATCATTTCGCGGATGGTGCGGCTGGGCAGCGAATAGCCGCCCATGGTGATCATCGATTCAAGACGCGCCATGGCTTCGCGCGGGCTGTTGGCGTGGAGCGTGCCCATTGAGCCATCGTGACCGGTGTTCATGGCCTGAAGCAAGTCGAATGCCTCGGGCCCGCGGACTTCGCCCACGATGATCCGCTCGGGACGCATACGCAGGCAGTTCTTGACCAGGTCGCGCATGGTGATTTCACCCTCGCCCTCGAGATTGGGCGGGCGGGTTTCGAGGCGCACTACGTGCGGCTGCTGCAGCTGAAGTTCGGCGGAGTCTTCGCAGGTGATGACGCGCTCGTCCTTCTCGATGAAGCCGGTAAGGGCGTTGAGCAGCGTCGTCTTGCCCGAGCCGGTACCGCCCGAGATCAGCACGTTGGCGCGCACGCGGCCGAGGATGCGCAGCACTTCCGCGCCTTCGGGCGAGATCGAGTTGTACTTGACCAGCTGCGCGAGGGTCAGCTTGTCCTTCTTGAACTTACGAATGGTGAGCGCGGCGCCATCGATGGCGAGCGGCGGGGCGATGACGTTGACGCGCGAGCCGTCCGGCAGACGAGCGTCACAGATGGGGGAGCTTTCATCGACCCGGCGGCCGACCTGGCTCACGATGCGCTGACAAACGTTCATCAGGTGGCTGTCGTCGCGGAAGCGTACGTTGGTGAGCTTCACCTTGCCGCCGACTTCGATGTAGCACTTCTGGCTGCCGTTCACCATGATATCGGCGATGTCGTCGCGAGCCAACAGCGGCTCAAGCGGGCCATAGCCCAGAACGTCGTTACAGATATCCTCGAGCAGATCTTCCTGCTCGGAGATCGACATGACGATGGACTTGAGCGCGATGATTTCGGCGACGATGTCGCGGATTTCCTCGCGGGCCGCTTCCTGGTCCATCGTGGCGAGCTGGCTCAGATCGATCGAGTCGATCAGAGCGTTGAAGATCGCCGACTTGGTCTGGAAGTAGTCCTTATCACGGGCGATAGCCTCAGCCGAGCGCACGTCGACGATCTCGTCGTTGCGCAACCGGTTGGCTGCGGCATCAACGACGGGCTTGGGCACCGGCTCGCCGACTCGCGGCTGCACGGCAAGCCCGCCGCCACCGGACGGTGAGCCGCTGGGCTGGGGCCGTGGCGCTTCACCCGCACCGGGCGTATTGCCACCGAAAGTTTGGCGCTTGCCGAACATCTCAGGCTTTCTTGAGCTTCAGGAGCGAGGACAGTTTGAGACCGGACGCCTTGGCTGCCGGCGCCGGGGCCTGGCGGCCCGTCACGTGCATGCCGATGGAGCGGAAGGTCTCGTTGACGCGATTGTTCGCCGCGACTTCGGCGATCATCTGCCCATTGTTGGCGGCCGTGCCGAAGGTCTGAGCATCGAAGGCGATGGTACCCAGCAGGCGGCATTCGATCGAGGTGGCAAACTCTTGCGCCGCGATTTCGGGCCGCTTGGGCATGCCGAGCTGATTGACCACCAGCAGCGGCTCGGACTCGGTCGGCCGCAGCGCCTTGATGGTGTCGGCCAGGTTCTTGGCGTTGCGAAGGTTGGCCAGATCGGGTTCGGCGACGATGACGATCTCGTCGACAGTCGCGAGCGTGTGGCGGACCCAGCTGGTCCACACATGCGGAATATCGAGGACAACGACAGGCGTCGATTTCTGGCCGAGCTCGACGATCTGCTCGAAGTCGCGCTCCTCGAAATCGAAGGTGCGATCGAGCACGACGGGTGCTGTCAGCAGGTTGATGTGGTTGGCCGCCTTGCTCATCAGACGGTCGAGCATGATGCCGTCCATCTTGCCGCTCGCCGAGACCGCATCGGCGATGCCGTGCGGGGGGTCCTGGTTGAAGTTGAGGCCGGCAGTGCCAAAGGCGAGATCCATATCGAGGATCAGCACGTCCTGACGGAGGTGCTGGCTGATGGCCCAGGCGACATTGTGCGCGACGGTGGAGGCACCGGCGCCGCCCTTGGCAGCGACGAAGCCGACAGTGCGGCCGATCGGCGCTGCGCCTTCTGCGGCGAAGAGATCGGAGATGGCGTTGACAATGGCCTGCGCGCTGGTCGGCAGCACCAGATATTCGGAGACGCCCGAGCGGATCAGTTCGCGATAGAGCAGCACGTCGTTGACGTGGCCGAGCACGATGAGACGCGTCGAGGCGTCGCATACTTCGGCAAGGCGCTCGAGCGAACCCGGAATCTCGGCCGGCGGCAGCGAGGTCTCGATGATGATCAGGTTCGGCGTCGGGTTGGACTTGTAGCTTTCCACCGCGCCTTCGAGTCCACCATTGTGGGTGGTGAGCGCAACCTTGCTCATCCGCCGGTCATGGACCGCCGACTCGACAAGCTGCGCCGTCTGCGAATGCTCGCAGAACGCCTGGATGGTAATCCGCGGTAGCAGTCTCGCCCCAGTAGCGACCTCGCCGGCCGGCTCTTCTTCTGGCTTGTCTGCCTTGCTGCTCAGAAAGCTCATGCTCTATCACTCCATCGCAACGGTTAGGGTCCGGTAATTAGTCGAGGACAAATCCAACCGAACCCTGGTAGCTGCCGCGCAGGTCTCCGCCGCCGCTCACCGCATACATGTTCTCAAGATGACCCAGGAAGATCGCCTCGGCGTCGCCGGCCACGACATAGGAGTCGGTCGGCAACTCGGGCTGTGTGCTGCTCGGCGCGTCCATATAGGGCGTCACGACGATGACCAGTTCGGTCTGCGCGTGGATGAAGTCGCGCGAACGGAACAGGGCGCCAAGGATCGGCACATTGCCGAGGCCGGGCAGCTGATTGATCTGCTGGCGGATCTTGTCCTGCAGCATGCCGCCGATGGCCAGGCTCTGGCCGGGACGCATTTCCACCGTGGTCTTCGCAGAGCGTTTCTTGGTGGCCTGGATGGTGATCGGGCCGACCGTGAAGCCGCCTTCCGTGGTGAGTTCGGACACTTCCGTATCCACCGCGAGGCCAAGCAAGCCATTGGATTTGACGGTCGGAGTGAAGGTCAGCTTCACGCCGAATTCCTTGAAGGTGTAGGTGATGTTGCCGTCGTTATCGATTTCGGTCGGCACCGGGAACTCGCCGCCGGCGAGGAACGATGCTTCGGTGCCGGAAGTCGCCGTCAGGGTGGGCTCGGCGAGCGTGCGCACAGCACCCTGGCGCTCGAGCGCCTTGAGCTGAGCTTCGAGCGAAATGCCCGCGCCGTTGTCGAAGCCGACGGTCGGACCATTGTTGGTGGTCACGCCGGTGGCGCCGCCGAGCGCGGGCGTATTAGCGAAGCTGGCGCTAACCGGGCCGACGCTGATCTGGCCATCGAGATTGATGCCCATCTGCTTGACGGTTTCGCGGTTGATTTCGGCCACCGTGACCTTGAGCTTGACCTGCTGGTTGCCCGAGATGGTGACGATGTTGGCAACGTTTTCGGCCGAGCCGGCGAACTGCACGGCGATCTGCGTCGCCCTGGCGAGATCGTCCTGCGAGATAGCGGTGCCGGTGAGCACGACGCGATTGGTGGAGTCGCCCAGCAGCACGGATTCAACCTTGATGGCCGAGCCGGGAATGTTGCGCGCGATGGCAGCCTCAAGCGCATTGCCGACATCGGAGCGCGGCTGGAAGACCTTGAGGTCCAGCACCGTGATGTTGTTGCCCTTGGTGTCCATGAAGAAGATGTTGGTGTCGCCACCGGCAACGCCCTGGACGATGGCGCGGGTCTTGGTGCGCATCACAACCGTCGCCACGCTGGGTTGGCTGGCGATCACTTCGCCGGCGGCCACGGGGAGATCGATGATCATCGACTTGTTGACCTGCAGCTCGAGGTGCTGGGTCGAACCGATCGAATTGTTCGCCACCTTGAGATAGGCGGGTTCGGCGCCCTGCGTGGGTGCAGCGGCCATGCCGACGGCGAGGATCAGCAGCGCGAGCCAACCGGATTTGCGGCGGGCGAGAGCGGGCGAAGGGGACGTCATGGTGATTTCCTCGCGCATCAATTTGCCACCTGGTCGGAACTGGTTGCGCCTTCGGCGGCAGTCGGTGTGTAGCTGGCACTCGTGGAGCCGGCGCTGGTGACGACGCTGTCCTCGCGGCCGTAGCGAATGACCTTGATCGGCTGGTTACGCGGCGCGCCCTCGTCACCTTCGGCGGCGACGAAATCGACGATCGAGCGCAAGGCCAGCGACAGGCGGCCGAGGCTGATGGCATTGACGACCACTTCGCCCTGGCCCGGATCGAGCTCGAGGGTGGCGATGGCTTGGCCGGCGAACACTTCGGTGCGTGGCGAGGCGGGGTCTTCCGCGCCGCCGGTGGCGCCCAGTTCGCCCAGCCGGGTGTTGATGGCAAGCACGCGGACGTTGGAGACAATGGTTTCGGAGATGTCGCCGGTCGCAGCGGTGCGCGTGAGAATCACGTCGACGTGGTCGTTGGGGACGATGAACCCACCCGAGGCTGCTTCGGCCTGCACGGGAATGGAAATGCCGCGCATGCCCTGCCCGAGCACGGCGCTGAGATAGCCCTGCTCGGTGCGCACCAGCTTGTCAGTGCGGATGGGCTCGCCGGTGAAGATTTCAAATCGCGCCACCGAGCCGGACATTTCGGTCAGGGCCTCGGGCGTCGCCTTGATGCTCACATATTCGGGGCGCACCGCGTTTTCAGGCCACGGCGCCCATTCCATATTGAGATCCGACAGCCGCTCGCCCAGACCGATGTTGGCCTTGGCGACCAACACCTGGGCACGCGCTTCCTCGATGACCTGGGTCTCGGGGGGCAGCTGCTGCGGCTCGGGGCCGGGACGCATGGCGAGGAACGCCGCAAGCCCGCCGGCAAGCACCGCTACGAGCAGGAGGACGATACGCGACATTCTCATCTGCACACTCCACACAGCCGGGCCTGACTCAGTCCGAGCCAGACTCCCGTTCGTCATACTGGGCGGCAAAGGGTCAAAACTTGGTTAACCGGTGCTTTGCAATCGCGGTTAACGGAACCCTATTTCAATGCAGGATGCGATATTCGGCCCTGCCGTTGGCCGTCGCGGCCTACTCGATCACGCGATGAAGCGGTGAAAGATCGTGGTCTCGGAGTAAACGAGGAGGCCCGCGATCGCCAGGGCGATGCCATAGGGCACGCCCGACTTGTTGTCGTGAAGCCGGTCGATCCACTTCACACTGGCCAAGCCGGCCGGCAGCGGATAGCGGCGCATGCCGATGATGATGAGCGTCAGCCCGCCACCGAGCAGCGCGGCATAGACCAGATAAGGCAACAATAGCGGGAACCCAAGCCATAGCGCCGTGCCGGCCACCAGCTTGGCGTCGCCGCCGCCGATCCAGCCGAACACGAAGAAGGAGAACGAGAAGATCAGCACGAGGCCACCGGCAGCTGCATTCATGCCGATCTCGTTCCAGCTCACACCGGCAATCATCGCCAGCACGAAGTAGGAACCGATGAGGGTACCGACCAGCCAGTTGGCAATCTTCATGGTCAGCAGGTCCGAAGACGCCGAATAGGCCATGAGGATCGGAAAGATAATGAGGGCGATGCTTTGCATGGACCGAGTGCCGTTCTGCCGCGGCGCACACGGCGCGGTTCCGCTGATCTTGAAATCAGCGTGGTTAACAAAGCGGAAATGGATCGGGCCGAGGTCCGAAAATGGAAGGGGCCCCGTTTGGGGCCCCTGAATGCACGATGGTGATAAAGACTTGCGTCTCGATCAGCCGGTAGCGCCATTCAGCTTGGTGCTGATGCGGCCAAACAGGCTCGACAGCGAATTGCCGAGGGTGGTGGCAGCGGCGATGATGCCAACGGCGATGAGCGCGGCGATCAGGCCATACTCAATCGCGGTAGCACCGGATTCGTCGTTCACGAAACGAGCGACAGCGTTCATTTCCAGGCTCCTTGCACACGTCATCTAGTGACACATCGTTCGACGCGTCACACATCGAACTCGCCCCGGAAGCTAGGCTGCAGTCCTTGAAATTGCGTTAATCGGAGAGCCGTTCCACGCCAGACTTCGTCTCTGTTTCCGTATGATTTTCAGCAGGTTAACGGCGTGTGTAGAATTGCAAATGGTGCTCGGACCGCGATTGCTCGCGTATACTAGAGTGGGGTTCTGATGCGCATTTGCGAAATATTCACCATTCCCGCCGAAACTGCTTTTCCAATGCGTACCAAAGTCCGGGTCCTCGTCATGCTTACCCTGCGTCCACTTGCTGCCGCCCTTCTCGCCCTAACGCTCGCCGCCAGCCCACTTGCTGCGATTGCGGAGACGGGCGATCCGATCACGGTGAAGGTCAACATGGCTCGAATCCTTCGGATCAGTGCGCCAGCGGCGACCGTCATCATCGGCAATCCGGCGGTGGCCGACGTCACTATCCAGGATCCGCAGACGCTGGTGCTCACCGGCAAGAGCTACGGGCAGACCAACCTCATCGTCCTTGACAATGCCGGCAACCCGGTTGCCGACACGCTGGTGACCGTGGTCCAGGCACAGGGCGACCTGCTCACCGTCTATATGGGTCCTGCCCGCACGACGATGATGTGCGCGCCGGTCTGCCAGCCCACGATCATGATGGGCGACGACAATATTTTCACGAACGCGACCGCGGATTCGTCGGACATCATCAAGAAGGCCGCTACGCCGCAATAATCGGCGTACACGCGGCGTTAACCACGCTCGCATTGGCGCAATTTTCGCGGTCACTTTCAACCCGCGATTAGGCAACCGGCCCTAGGATCACTTGGAATCCGAGGACCGGACCGGCCATGCCCCAGCGGCAATCACTGCTTCGTCGCATCCTTTCTCCAGCCATCTCGCGCTCCCGTCGTTTCGGCAGCGACGAGCGCGGCGTGACGGCTGTGGAGTTCGGCCTGCTGGCTCTGCCGTTCTTCACGCTGATCTTTGCGATCATCGAGACTGCGATGGTGTTCTTCGCCAGTCAGGTGCTCGACAGCGCTGTCGAAGATGCGAGCCGAATGATCCGCACCGGCCGGGCGCAGTCGGCCGACTACACATTGCCGAATTTCCGCACCCTGATGTGCGGCTACACGTTCAGCCTGTTCGGCGACTGCAGCCAGATCAAGATTAAGGTTGCGGTTGTCGCCAAGTTTGCCGATGCCGTCGCGCCACCGGCCGCACAGGTCTGCTCGGGCACGCCGGTTGCCTGCACGTGGAAGAGCGATTTCGAGAACTACAATGCGGGCATCCGCCGCGATGTCGTACAGGTGACGGCGTACTACCGCTGGCCGCTGCTCGTGGTGCTTCCGTATTTCAACCTCAAGAACCAGCCGGACAACTACCGCCTGCTGTCCGCTACCCGCGTCTTCCGCAACGAGCCATTCTGATGCCGAAGCTTCCCAACAGTCTTCGCCGCCTGATCGATCGCTTCCGCAAGGACGAGCGCGCCGTCGCGGCCGTCGAATTCGCGCTCGTGCTGCCGTTCATGATCTCGCTCTACTTCGGCTCGATGGAAGCTTCCGCGCTGTTCACCGCCGACCGGCGGGTCAACACCATCTCGGCGACAGTTGGCGATCTGATCTCGCAGTGGGACGACGATGACGGCGCTATCCCCGTCGCCACTATGAACGACTATTTCGCCGCCGCGCAGTCTTTGATTTACCCGATGAGCACGACCGGCCTCAAACAGGTCGTGACGTTCGTCCAGGTGAATGCCGATGGCACCACCAAGGTACTCTGGTCGCGTGGCTACAATGGCGGCGTTGCCAAGGTCGTGAACACAACCTACACGCTGACGGCGCAGATCAACCTCGTGGCGCGTGGCAAGTGGGTCGTCGCGGCGCAGACCTATTATTCCTACAAGCCGATGATGGGCGTGGTCTTCCCGACGGCGATCAATCTCTACCACGAGAACGTCTTCCTGCCGCGCTTCGACGCTGCGTTGCTGGCGGCTACATCGTAAGCGAGGCGGCTTGCCCGTCACCGGGCAGCGTGCGATAGCCGGGCACCCTTCATGCCCAGCGAGCGCGCCATGACCGACACCATCGTTCCCGTCTTCGACCTCGGCGGCGTGTTCGTCGAATGGGACCCGATGCTGCTGTTCCGCAAGCTCTTCAAGAGCGAGGACGAGGCGCGCTGGTTCCACGACACCATCTGCACCAAGGACTGGAACCTCGAGTTCGACGCCGGCGAGCGCTATTCGGAAGGCGTTGCCAAGCTGATCACGCGCTTTCCGCGCTACTGGCGCGAGATCCAGGCGTTCGACACGCGCTGGAAGGAAACGCTGGGCCCGTTCATCAAGGGCACGATCGCCATCCACAACGAGCTGATCAAAGCCGAAGTGCCGACCTTCGCCATTACCAACTTCTCGTGGGAGAAGTGGATGAGTTGTCTCGGCGAATGGCCATTCCTCGAAAAGTTCGACGGCGTCATCGTGTCGGGACTCGAGCGGCTGGTGAAGCCCGACCCGCGCATCTTCCGCCTGTTCTGCGAGCGCTACGCGCTGGCGCCGGAGAGCTGCGTGTTCATCGACGACAGCGAGATCAATGCGGCTTCGGCGCGCAAATTCGGCATGCATGCAGTGCATTTCACTGATCCGAAGATCCTGCGCGAAGAGCTGATCAAGCTCGGCCTGCCGCTCAAGCCGGCGAAGTAACGTCGCACTGGCTCTCGCGATCGATCCCGCGAGGGTTCGTTCGCCAACCGCTCTAGCGCGTGCCGTACATGCGGTCGCCGGCGTCGCCGAGACCGGGGACGATGTAGCCCTTCTCGTTGAGGTGGCTGTCGATCGCCGCGGTGAAGACCGGCACGTCGGGATGCGATGAGACGAACTTCTCGATCCCCTCTGGCGCCGCGAGTAGGCACAGGAAGCGGATGTTGTTGGCGCCGCGCTCCTTGAGCTTGGTGATCGCAGCGATGGACGAATTCGCCGTTGCCAGCATGGGGTCAACGACGATGATCAGGCGGTTGTCGAGTTCGCTCGGCGCCTTGAAGTAATACTCGACGGGCTGCAGCGTCTCGTGGTCGCGATAGATGCCGATATGGGCGACGCGGGCCGCGGGCACGAGGTCGAGCATGCCATCGAGCAGGCCGTTGCCGGCGCGCAGGATCGAAGCGAATACCAGCTTCTTGCCCTTGATGGTGGGGCTTTCGATCTGGGCAAGCGGCGTCTCGATCGGGATCATCTCGAGTTCGAGATCGCGCGTCACCTCATAGCACATCAGATGCGCGATCTCGCGCAGCAGGCGCCGGAAGCTCGCGATCGAGGTTTCCTTGTCGCGCATGATGGTCAGTTTGTGCTGGATCATGGGGTGGTCGATCACAGTCACTTTGGCCATGGTGCGCGCTCCGTCAGAGGAAGGACTTGCCGTGGCGGCCCGGTGCGAGGCCGAGCCAGTGGGCAATGCTTTCTCCAATATCCGCGAAGGTCGTGCGGAGTCCAACCGTTCCGGCCGAGAGTCGTGGGGAAAAGACGAGAATCGGCGTCTGTTCGCGGGTATGATCGGTGCCGACCCAGCTGGGATCGTTGCCGTGGTCGGCGGTGAGCAGCAGCAGGTCGTCGTCGCGGAGCTTGGCGATCAGTTCGGGCAGCCGCCGGTCGAATGCTTCCAGCGCCTGCGCATAACCCGGGATATCGCGGCGGTGACCGTATTCCTGGTCGAAATCGACGAAATTGGTCATGATGTAATCGCCGTCGCGCGCCATATCGAGCGCTTCGAGCGTGCGGTCGAACAGCACCATGTTGCCCGACGCCTTGATCTTGTGGGTGACGCCCGAGCCCGCATAGATGTCTGATATCTTACCGATAGCGAAGACCTGGCGTCCGGCCGCCTTGGCGCGATCGAGCAACGTCGGCTCGGGCGGGGAGATTGCAAAGTCGCGGCGATTGCCGGTGCGCTTGAAGGTGTCGCGGGTTTCGCCTGTGAACGGGCGCGCGATGACGCGTCCAATCATCAGTGGCTTGGTCAGTTCGAACGCGATCTGGCAGACCTCGTAGAGCCGTTCGAGTCCGAAGTGTTCCTCGCTCGCGGCGATCTGGAACACCGAGTCGATCGAGGTGTAGCAGATCGGCTTGCCCGTCCTGATGTGCTCCTCGCCGAGTTCCTGGATGATCGGAACGCCAGAGGCATGCTTGTTGCCGAGGATGCCGGGCAGATTGGCCCTCTGGATGAAGGTGTCGATCAGTTCCTTGGGGAAGGCCGGCTCGGTCTGCGGGAAGTAGCCCCAGGCGAAGGGCACGGGCACGCCCGCGATCTCCCAGTGGCCCGAGGGCGTGTCCTTGCCCTTCGAGACCTCCCGGCCGACGCCCCAGCGCCCGCCCGTCGGCGTGTCGGTCATGCCGCGCGGCACGCTACCGGCGGAGAGCTTGGCGGCAGCTCCGAGGCCGAGTGCATCCATGTTCGGGATCTTGAGGTCGTAGTGTTCGGCGATGTGGCCGAGCGTGTTCGAGCCCTCGTCGTTGTGGCCGTGACCATCGGAATAGTCGCGCGCATCGGGCGCTCCGCCGATGCCAAAGCTGTCGAGAATGCAGACGATGGCGCGGGGCATTACTTCACCTCGATGGGTTCGATCCGCTCGGCGATGAGCGGATGCGTTGGTGCAGAATCCCCCAGTTGGTAGGCCGCAATCAACCGCCGCTCGGCGTCGGCCGCGCTGGCTTCGTCTCGCGCGTGAAGGCGCGCCAGCGGCAGCTTGCCGCTCGCCTTGCTGCCGAGGCCGAGGAGGCGATCGAACCCTACTGCGTGGTCGATCTTGTCGGTTGGCATGCGGCGGCCGCCACCGAGCGCCACCACGGCCATGCCCACGCCACGCGTATCGATGGCGCCGACGACGCCTTCGCTTGCGGCGAAAACATCACGGACGATCGGTGCCGGCGCGAGATGGCTGTCCATGCGCTCGACGAAATCCCTCGGCCCACCAAGTTCTGCCACCATGCGCCCGAAAATCTCGGTTGCCTTGCCTGACGCCAGCGCGTCTTCGCAGGCTCTGCGCGCGTCGCCCTTGAACCCACTGAGGTCGAGTGCAGCCGCACAGGAGGCGATGGTCACTTCGAGCAGTCGGGGGTCGCGATGCGCACCTGTGAGGAAGTCGACGGCGTTGCGGACTTCGAGGCCGTTGCCGGCGGCGCTGGCAAGTGGCTCGTTCATGTCGGTGATCAATGCGCCGGTCTTGCAGCCTGCCCCGTTGGCCACCGCGACGAGGCTCTGCGCCAATTCGCGCGAGCGATCGAGCGTTGGCATGAAGGCGCCCGAGCCGGTCTTCACGTCGAGGATCAAGGCATCGAGGCCTGCGGCGAGCTTCTTGCTCAGGATCGATGCGGTGATCAGGGAGACGTTTTCCACCGTGCCCGTCACATCGCGGATCGAATAGAGAATCTTGTCGGCGGGCGCGAGGTCGGCGGTCTGGCCGATGATGGCGCAGCCGACTTCCTTGGTGACTTTGCGGAACAACGCATTGTCCGGCTGCGTGGTGTAACCGGGGATGGAATCGAACTTGTCGAGCGTGCCGCCGGTGTGGCCTAGGCCGCGCCCCGAAATCATCGGGACAAACACGCCGCAGGCCGCGAGGATCGGCGCGAGCATCAGGCTCACATTGTCGCCGACGCCGCCCGTCGAATGCTTGTCGACCACGGGTCCATCGAGGTCGGACCAGTCGAGCACGGTGCCAGAATCGCGCATCGCCTCGGTCAGCGCTACGCGCTCGGTGAGGTTCATGTCGCGGAAGAACACCGCCATTGCGAAGGCGGCTGCCTGCGCATGGCTGACGCTGCCATCGGTGAGCCCGGCGATGAACTGGCTGATCTCGCCGCGCGTGAGCACTGCGCCATCGCGCTTATGCACGATGACCTCCTGCGGGAGGAAAACCATCAGCCGGCCTTCGAGAGATAGAGCCGCACCGGAGAGGGTGTGCGCGCGACGATCTTTTTTGCCTCAAGGTCGAGCTGCACGGCCTTTACCCACCAGCCAGCCTTTTCACCGCCAGGAAACAAGTCGGCCGGCAGATGTTGCTTTACCGAAGCGATGGTTGCCTCGACCGTGATGCCCGGTGCCTTGGACGGCAGAACTTTTAGAACAGCCTTGCGCACCGCCTCATACTTGGCGGCGTCCACGCGATAGGTCTTGCCGGGCTGGCCGACATTCTCGATCGTCGTCTTTTCGGTATCAGGCGCCATAGGGCACCCAGACATTTTTCACCTGCGTGGCGCGGCGGAGGAAGTAGTCGCCCTCGAACTTCGCCTTGTCGCTGAGGTCGTAGGAGAGGCCGCGCGACGTCCAGGTCTGCTTCAGATTGCCGATGCTGGCTTTCTCGACCATTTGCGAGGTCGCGGCATCGCCGGCAAACCACAGCGCATCCACCCCGTCATGCTCGGCCAGCGTCTTGGCCAACGCGGCGGACGGTCCGGTGACGATGTTGATGACGCCGGCGGGGACGTCCGAAGTCTCGATCACCTGGTAGAGGTCGGTCACCGATAGCGGCGACTTCTCCGAGGGGACCAACACGACGGTGTTGCCCATCGCCACAGCCGGGGCCAGCAGCGCGATCGAACCAAGCAGCGGGCGGCTCGGCGGTGCGACGATACCCATGACGCCGATGGCTTCGATCATGGCGATGGCGATGGTGCGGCTTGGCGGGTTGTGCACTGCGCCATCATACTTGTCGGCCCAGCCAGCGAAGGCGAAGAGGCGCTCGACTGAAGCCGCGACTTCCTTCTGCGCGCTCGCCAGTGTCTCGCCGGTTTGTTCACGGATGCGGCGCGCGAACTCATCGGAGCGGTATTCGAGGTTCTCGCCGAGGAAGTAGAGAATCTGACTGCGGCTGTGCGCGGTCGCCGTGCTCCAGCCGAGCGCAGCACGTGCGGCCTCCACTGCGTTACGGACGTCCTTGCGATTGCCGTCGCCGACTTCACCCACGATCTCGCCCGACGGCGAGAACACCGGACGCGAATAACCGGAATCGGGACGCGCCTGCTTGCCGCCAATATACATCTTGGCCGTCTGGTCGATGCCATCGTGCAACTCGATGGCTGCTGATTTTTCGCTCTTGGGCGCGGCGAAGGGCTTCAGCTCCTTCTCCCATTTCGGCTTCAGGTAGACGGCCATGCCTTCCTTGCCGCCCTCGCGACCGAAGCCCGACTCCTTGTAGCCGCCGAAGCCCACGGCGGCATCGAAGTTGTTGGTGCCGTTGATACACCACGCCAGCCTTGAGCTTGGGCGCGATGTCGAGCGCTAGATTGATGTTCTCGCTCCAGATGGTCGCAGCGAGGCCGTACTTGGTGTTGTTGGCGAGCGCGACCGCTTCCTCCGGAGTGCGGAAGCTCATCTCGACCAGCACCGGCCCGAAGATCTCTTCGCTGGCGACAGTGTTTGCCGGCGAGACGTGGGTGATCAGCGCGGGCTTGAGGAAACAGCCACCCTTCGGGAGGTCCACGTCGGGCTCATAAAGCTGGCCACCTTCGGCCACGCCCTTCTTGACCAGGTCGCGCACCCTCGCCACCTGCACCGGCGCCACGAGCGCCCCGATGTCGACGGCCTTGTCGAGCGGGTCGCCGACGCGCAGGCTGTCCATCCGCTTCTTGAGTTTGACGAGGAAGCGCTCTTCGATCGATTCCTGCACCAGAAGGCGCGAGCCGGCGCAGCAGACCTGCCCCTGATTGAACCAGATGGCATCGACCAGCCCCTCGATGGCGCTGTCGATGTCGGCATCGTCGAACACGATGTACGGCGACTTGCCGCCGAGCTCGAGACTGAGGCCCTTGCCGGTGCCGGCGGTCGCGGCGCGGATGATCTTGCCGACTTCGGTCGAGCCGGTGAAGGCGATCTTGTCGACGTCCGGATGGTTCACCAGAGCGGCGCCGGTATCACCCTGCCCTGTGATGATGTTGACGACGCCGGGCGGCAGCTTGGCCTTCTCGACGATTTCGGCGAACAGCAGCGCCGTCAGCGAGGTGAACTCGGCGGGCTTCAGCACCACGGTGTTGCCTGCAGCTAGCGCCGGGGCGATCTTCCAGGCGAGCATCAGCAGCGGGAAGTTCCACGGAATGATCTGCCCGCAGACGCCATAGGGCGCCATGCCGGGAAACTCGCGCTCGAGATGCTGGGCCCAGCCGGCGTGGTGATAGAAGTGCCGCGCCACGAGCGGGATATCGATATCGCGGCTCTCGCGGATGGGCTTGCCGTTGTCCATGCTCTCGAGCACCGAGAACAGGCGGCTGTGCTTCTGCACCAGGCGCGCAATGGCGTAGAGATACTTGCCGCGCTCATAGCCCGACAGCGCCGACCATCCCGGGAATGCTGCCCGCGCGGCTTTCACTGCCTTGTCCACATCGGCAGAACTGCCGTCAGTGATGTCGGCGAGCTTCTTGTTGGTCGCCGGATTGTCGGAGGCGAAGGTCTTGCCTGGCCTGGTCCACTTGCCGTTGATGAACTGGCCGAACTTGTTGCCGTGCGCTGCTAGCCAAGCGAGCGCGGGCTCCGGACTTTCGGGTGCCGGGCCGTAGTCGAGTGACTGGAAAATTTCAGCGATCTTGTTCATAGCGTCCCCTCTGCCGCGCGGGGCAGCGTCATACCATCGGCATGCGATAATCGGCAGCGTAGTGCCCGGTCAGACCGTGCTCCAATTGCCGCTCGATGTCGGTGAGCAGGCTTGACGCGCCGAAGCGGAAGAGATGCGGCTGCAGCCAGTGGGTGCCGAGCTCTTCCTTCATCAGCGCCATGTAGTCGAGCGCGACCTTGGCCGTCGCGATGCCGCCGGCTGGCTTGTAGCCGATCTCGATGCCGGTCTCTTCGGCAAACCAGCGGATCATGCGGATCATCGCCAGCGAGGTCTTCAGGTCGGCGTTGACCTTTTCCTTGCCGGTCGAGGTCTTGATGAAATCGGCGCCGGCCAGCATGCAGACCAGCGAGGCCTTGGCGACATTGTTCAACGTCGCCAGTTCGCCCGTGCCGAGGATGGTCTTGATGTGCGCGTCGCCGCAGGCTTTGCGGAAGGCACGGATCTGGTCGTAGAGCGCCTGCCAGTCGCCGGTCAGCACCATGTGGCGCTCAATGACAATGTCGATCTCTTTCGCGCCCGCCGCGACCGATTCCTCGATCTCGCGAAGCTTGGCGTCGAGCGGCGCAAGGCCGTGCGGGAACGCGGTGCTCACCGCCGCGACGGGGATGTTGGTGCCCTCGAGCGCATGGACGGCGGTGCCGACGAAGCTGTGATAGACGCAAACGGCGGCCGGATTGATCTTGAGGTCGCTGACGCCGAGCCCTTCGAGGATGTCGCTGCGCACCGGATGACGCGCCTTGGCGCAGAGCCGCTCGACGCGGCCGGGCGTGTCGTCGGAATTCAACGTCGTCAGGTCCATCAGCGTAATGGCGCGCAGCAGCCAGGCAACCTGCCAGTCCTTCTTTACGGTGCGGCGCGTACCGATAGTCGCGGCCCGCCGCTCGAGTGCCGAACGGTTCATGCGCACGCGGCCGACCCAATCGAGATCGAGCGGGAAGCCCGGATTTCGCTCCGAGGCGTCGTGCTTTTTGATCTTCAGCGCCACCGGCGCCGGTGGTTCGACGACCCTCAGGCTCATAGTTCCTCCAGCAGCGCCGGTATGAGGCGCTTCAGCTTGTCGGCTCCCTGCACGGCCATCTTCTTTGTATGCTCGTGCGAAATGTTCTCGGTCGAAAGTCCGGCGCCCATATTGGTGATCGACGAGCAGGCCCACACCCTGAGGCAAAGCATTCGTGCGAGGATCACTTCGGGCGCGGTGGACATACCAACCGCATCGGCCCCGAGCCGGATCGCCATCTGGATTTCGGCAACCGTCTCGAAGGACGGACCAGAGTACCAAAGATAGACGCCCTCCTTCAACGTAATGTCGAGGCGGGCGGCTATCGCATTTGCCTTGGACCTGAGGGCCGGGTCGTAGGCGTTGACCATGTTAACGAAACGCCTGTCGCCGGGTTCCCCGATGAGCGGGTTCATGCCGGCATAATTTATGTGGTCGGCGATCAGCATCAGATCGCCTGGTCCGGTGCCCTCGCGCAGCGAGCCGGCGGAGTTGGTGAGCAACACTGTTGCTACGCCTAGATCGGCCAGTGCTTCGAGCGGCTTGCGCATCGCGGCGGCGTTGCCGTGCTCGTAATAGTGCTCGCGCCCGGTCAGGACGGCGACGCGCTTGCCGCCGAGTTGGCCGACCAGCAGATCGCGCCCGTGGCCGCTGACACCGCCGCCGGGAAAACCTTTCAGCTCCGAGTACGGGATGGCGATGCGTTCCGCGAGCATCTCGCCAATGGCCGAGAGGCCCGAGCCAAGCACGATCGCCGCTTCGATAGGCGCGGTCCCGGCGATCTGGCGGACGACCTTGGCGGCCTTGCTCATTTCGGCAGGAATTCCGGCCCGAAGGAATGCGGCAGCAATTGAGCGACAGTTTGATAGAGCGGCGCGCCGTCGACGCCGTGGGAAATCACCACGACATCCTGATCGGCGAATTCGCGGATGCGCTGGCGGCAGCCGCCGCACGGCGTCACCGGGACGCTGCCGGGACCCGTCGTATAGACGCGCTTGATGCGCCTGCCGCCACCGGCGAGCATGGCGGCAATGGCTGATGGCTCGGCACAGTTGCCGACGGGGTAAGCCGCGTTCTCGACGTTGCAGCCGACATAAATCTTGCCGTCATCGGCGAGGATGGCGGTGCCAACCTGAAAGCGCGAATAGGGCGCATAGGCTTTGGCGCGCACCGCTTCGGCAGCGGCGAAGAGTTCGGCGTCGGTGACCATGAGCTAGCGCTCCTTGGTGTAGGGAAGACCTGAGGCCTTGGGTGCAATCGCCCGGCCGATAAAGCCGGCGAGCAGGATGATCGTGAGAATGTAGGGCAGCACCTGGATGGCCTGCACCGGCACCTCGCCGATATAGGGGAACTTGTAGCCCTGGACGCGGAACTGCAGCGCGTCGAGGAAGCCGAACAGCAGGCAGACGAGCAGAGCCGGACCTGGCCGCCACTTGGCAAAGATCAGCGCCGCCAGTGCAATGTAGCCGCGGCCGTTCGACATGTTGTTGTTGAAGCCGGCCGACTGCGCGATCGACAGGTAGGCACCGCCGACGCCGACGAGGATCGCGGTGATCACCAGCGCCTGATAGCGCAGCAGGGTTACCGACATGCCTGCCGTGTCCACGGCCTTGGGGTTCTCGCCGACCGCGCGCAGGCGGAGGCCAAAGCGCGTGCGGAACAGCACCCACGCCGTCACGGGGACGGCCAGGAAGGCAAAATAGGTGATGACGTTGTGGCCCGAAATGAGCTCGAAATAGACCTGTCCGATGAACGGCACATCTTTGACCTGCTCGGCGAAAGGCAGCGTGATCGGGCTGAAGCGCTGGTCGCCGGTCAATTGCGGGGTGTAGCCGCCGCGATGGAACCAGCTCTGGCCGAGAAAGGTGGTGAGTCCGGCGGCGAGGAAGTTGAGCGCGACGCCGGAGATGGTCTGGTTGCCCTTGAGGTTGATCGAGGCGAGCCCGTGGATGCCGGAAAAGGCCAGCGCGACCATTATGCCGACGAAGAGGCCGATCCAGGCGGAACCAAATACGGCAGACGCAGCCGCGGCACCGAAAGCGGCCGCAAGGAGCTTACCCTCGAGGCCAATATCGACGATGCCGGCGCGTTCGGAATAGAGGCCGGCGAGGCAGGCGAGCAGCACCGGCACGGCGAGGCGCACGGTGGAGTCGAGAATGAGCGTGAGATCGATGAACCATTGCGGCATCACGCACCTGCCTTCGGTGAGAAGCTCGCGAACAGCCGCTCAAGCGGGATGCGCAGCATGTCGCCCATTGCGCCGGTGAACAGGATGACCAGCGCCTGGATGGTGACGATCATTTCCTTGGTGATGCCTGGCATCGAAAAGGCCAGTTCCTGCCCGCCCTGATAGAGCGCACCGAACAGCAGCGCGGACAGCGCGACGCCGACGGGGTGGCCCTTGCCCATGAAGGCAACGGCGATGCCGACAAAGCCTGCGCCGTTGACGAAGTTGAGGATCAAGCGGCCCTGTACGCCGCCGACATTGTTGACGGCGACCATGGCAGCGATCGCCCCGGCCAGCGCCATGACGATCATGATCATCTTCTCGTTCGAGATACCGGCATAGTTGGCAGCCGTCGGGTTCTGCCCCAGAGCACGCACGGCAAAGCCGAACTTGGTGTGCCAGACGAGCCAATAGACGAAGCCGAGCGCGACGAGTGCCAGAATGAAGGTGATGTTGACCGGTGAGTGATTGAACAGCCCGACGAAATCCTTGAGCTGCGGCACGCGTGTGATCGCCAGGATCGGGGCGCTCTCGTCATTGTTCACATTGTCGGGCTTCAGCACCCGCGAGATGAGGAAGCCCATCAGCGACACGGCAATGAAGTTGAACAGGATCGTCGTGATGACGACGTGGCTGCCGCGCTTGGCCTGCAGGTAGCCCGGGATGAAAGCCCAGAGGGCGCCGAAGATCGCGCCGCAGATGATCATCAGCGGCACAGAGATGGCCCAATGGACGCCGTTGACGGCCAATGCCACCAAAATCACACCAAGGCCGCCGACATAGGCCTGCCCTTCGGGGCCGATGTTGAACAGGCCCGCGTGGTAGGCGAGCGACACCGCAAGGCCGGCGAAAATAAAATCGGTCGTGTAGTACAGGGTGTAGCCGAAGCCAGAACCGTAGCCGAAGGCGCCGTAGAGCATGATTCCAACGGCTTCGAGCGGGTTCTGCCCGACGGCCAGCACGATGAGACCGCCGATCAGGAAGGCAAGAGTCACGTTGAGCAGCGGCAGCAGGGCGATATCGACCCAGCGTGGCAAGGCAGCGCGCATCAGGCGGGGTCCTTCCCGGCATTGTCCTGCGGGGACATCTCGACCAGCGTCTTCTGAACCGGCGTCTCGTGTTCGGGCAGGCGGCCCGCCTCGTTCGGCGCCTTTTCGCTGCCGGGGTGCGAACCGGTCATCAGCAGGCCGAGTTCGGTCTCGTCCGCGGTGGCCGGGTCGGCCTCGCCGACGATCTGCCCGTCGAACAAAACCAGGATGCGGTCGCTGAGCGAGCGGATCTCGTCGAGTTCAACCGACACCAGCAGGATGGCCTTGCCGGCGTCGCGCATCTTGATGATCTGGTTATGTATGAATTCGATGGCGCCGATATCGACGCCGCGCGTCGGCTGGCCGACGATCAGCACATCCGGATTGCGCTCCATCTCGCGCGCCAGCACGATCTTCTGCTGGTTGCCGCCCGAGAAGTTCGCCGTCTTGAGGTCGAGTGTGGGCGGGCGGATGTCGAACTTCTTGATGTGGTCCGCCGCCGCTTCCCGGGCCGCTGCGATATCGAGCCCGAAGCCTTTGCCGTAGTGTTTCTGGTAGCCGAGGATGGCGTTCTCCCACTCGAAGAACGACGTCACGAGTCCCATACGCAAACGGTCCTCGGGTACATGCGCGAGACCTGCTTCGCGGGCGCGAGCGGCACCGTCGTCGCCTTCGAGGGATAGCGGCTGGCCGTTGAGACGGACGACGCCGCTCTTCTGGTCGCGCATGCCCGAGATCGACTCGAGAAGTTCGGACTGACCGTTACCGGCAACGCCGGCAATGCCGACGATCTCGCCGGCGCGCACCGAAAAGCTCACGTCCTTGACGCGCGGAATCTTGAAATCGTCGGTGACGACCAGGTGCTCGACTTCGAGCATCACCTTGCCAGGATTGGCCGGGCCTTTTTCGACGCGCAAGAGCACGCGCCGGCCCACCATCAGCTCGGCGAGTTCGCCGGGGGACGTCTTGCTGGTCTCCAGGGTCCGCACCATCGCGCCCTGACGCATCACCGACACTTCGTCGGTGATGGCCATGATCTCGCGCAGCTTGTGCGTGATCAGGATGATGGTCTTGCCCTCGTCGCGCAACGTGCGGAGGATGCGGAACAGGTGGTCGGCTTCAGCCGGCGTCAGCACGCCGGTCGGCTCATCGAGGATCAGCACCTCGGCGCCGCGGTAGAGTGCCTTGAGGATTTCGACACGTTGCTGCTGGCCGACCGAAAGGTTCTCGACGACGGCGTCGGGGTCGACCTCGAGGCCGTAGTCGGCAGCCAGTCGCTTGAGCTGGGTGCGCGCCTTGGCCATGGTCGGTGCCAGCAGTGCAGAATCTTCCGCGCCTAGAACGATGTTCTCAAGCACCGTGAAATTGTCGACCAGCATGAAGTGCTGGTGAACCATGCCGATGCCGAGGCGCAGCGCATGGCGGGAATCGGTGATCTTGTGCGGCGTGCCGTTGACGCGGATTTCACCGGAATCGGCGTGATAAAAGCCGTAGAGGATCGACATCAGCGTCGATTTGCCGGCGCCGTTTTCGCCCACGATGCCATGCACCGTGCCGGGGCGAACGATCAGGTGAATGTCGCGGTTGGCGTGGACCGGACCGAAGTGCTTGTTGATGCCAACAAGCTCGATCGCTGGAGCGAGGGCAGCGGCTGTTTCCAGCCGCTGCGTGGATGTTTTGGCGCTATCGGCCATACCGGACTAACCAGCCTGCAATCAGGACGGGCAGGTCTTGTCGGCCATGTAGTCGTGAACGACGATCTCGCCCGACTTGATCTTGGCGGTGGCGGCCTCAACCGCTGCTTTCATTTCCGGGGTGATCAGCGAAGCGTTGTTGTCATCGAACGCAGCGCCCACGCCTTCTTCGGCGAGACCCAGGGTGATGATACCGGCGCTCCACTTGCCGTTCTTTTCGTCGGTGAAAGCATTGTAGGTGGCGACGTCGACGCGCTTGAGCATCGAGGTCAGCACATTGCCCGGGTGGAGGTAGTTCTGGTTGGAGTCGACACCGATACCCAGCTTGCCCGCGTCGGCCGCAGCCTGGAGCACGCCGGCGCC
This sequence comes from Devosia sp., assembly GCA_040081185.1. Taxonomy (GTDB): domain Bacteria; phylum Pseudomonadota; class Alphaproteobacteria; order Rhizobiales; family Devosiaceae; genus Devosia_A. Next base: position 34,681 of record JBEBHC010000004.1, read on the forward strand.
TGCGCCGCCCGCCACCTGGAACAAAACGTCGACACCCTGGTCGAGCTGGCTCTTGGTGACTTCCGCGGCCTTGCCCGGATCGGAGAAGGCTTCAAAGCCGGCGCCGACATAGGTCTCAAGCACTTCGATCGCCGGATTGACCGACTTGGCGCCTTCCTTGTAGCCGCAGGCGAAACGCTCGAGCAGCTCGAAGTTGAACGCCGGAACGACACCGATCTTGCCGGTCTTGGAGGCCATGGCCGCCAAGATGCCGACGAGGTACGAGCCTTCCTGCTCCTTGAAGACCACCGAGCGCACGTTCGGCAGGTCGACGACGGAATCGATGATGACGAAGTGGGTGTCGGGGAATTCCGCCGCGACCGTGGTCAGCGCCGTGGCCCACGAAAAGCCCGGGACGAGGATCGGCGAGAAGCCCTTGGTGGCGAACTGGCGGATGGCCTGCTCACGCTGCGCATCACCGGTGATTTCGAGGTCGCTGTAGGAGCCGCCCTCGGCCTTGTATTTCTCGGCGCCGTTGTAGGCGCTTTCGTTGAAGGATTTGTCGAACTTGCCGCCGCCGTCATAAATCAGCGCCGGGTCGGCAAACGCCGCACCAGCCAGCACCGCCACCGCGGCAACGCCGGCAGCGAGGGCACCGAGGTGCCGTTTGAGATTGGTCATGCACAGTCTCCCTGGTTCGCGGGAGACAAGGCGCTTGTCGCCTGACGATGCCCCCGCGTTGCGGCTGATACAATCGCGCAATCCCCGGCTCGGCAAGAGGGAAAACGGCGTTTTTTGACCAAGTGTTCAAATATCGCGGCCGCCGTCCCGGCTCAACTCTGGGGCGGCGGTTGCGTCGTAACCACGACGCCCATCTCTTGGGCAATACGCTCGAAGAAGCCGTCGATCACCGCCTGGGCCGAATTGCCGATCAGCGCCTTGCCGAGCCGCATCACACCGCCGTCGGCTTTACCCTCGGCGGTAAAGGTGAGGATGGTGCCGTCACCGTCATCGACGAGCGCGATATCGGCGCCACCTTGCGCCAGGCCGAGCAGGCCCTTGCCGCGCCCGGACAGGCGGTAGTGTTCAGCCGGGTGGATGTCGCTCAGCACGAGTTCGCCGGAGAACACCGGGTGGACGATACCGAGGCTGATCCTGACCTTGAGATCGAGCGTTGTCGGGCCGGTCCAGTCCAGCTTCTCGCAGCCGGGAATCGCAGCCTTGAGGATCGCGGCGTCGTTCAGCGCGGCCCAGACATCTGCCCGTGGTGCCGCAAACCGGTAACGGCCACCGAAATCCATGGGTTTCCCGCCCTTTTCATGCGTCTTTTTCGCACCATATCCGCAAAATAGACATGGCGTCCGGGCCGATCAATTGTGCGGGCGGTCCACCACCCTAGATTATGGCCCTGCGGGGCGTCAGCCGCGACAAGGAGAACCGATGGCTACCACCGAAGTGATGGAAAAGCCGCTGCAATATCTCGACAAGGCCGTGAGCGCGATCCGCGACCTGGGCTTGTGGCCGGAGCAGAGCGGCGAGCAGCCGATCACCGGTCTCCTCAACGAGATCACCGGGCTGGACGAGACCAAGGTCATCCTCATCGGGCGGACGCTGACGCAGGCGTCGGCGTTCAACGAGGTCGTGCGCACGCAGGTCGCCGCGATGAATGTCGGCGAGCGCTACAATACGATCACCGAGAACTTCAATTCCATCCGCGACGACGCCAAGGGCATAGTTGACCAGCTCGAAGACGGCAAACTGGACATGATGGAGCGGGTCTCCAACGTCTGGATGAAGGTCAGCCGCGGCGACATCGCCACGCGTTTCGACAAGATCCGCCACACCTATCTCGACGTCTCCAAGGAGACCAAGAACCAGATCGATCGCGAGCACACGATCCTCGAGGCGTATCGCGATTTCCGTGGCGCGCTGAAGCAGGCCGAGGTCATGGCCCTCGAACTGCTCGACGTTGCAGCGACGCATCTCAACGAGAAGAAGACTGCGTTGCAGGCGGCGGCCGATGCGCTGACCGGATTCAAGGACGGCACGCCGGCGGATCGGGCGCGGCTCGAAATGGCCCGTGACGAGAAGCTGCGCGATCTCCAGAATGAAGAGCGCCGCTACCAGATCGCCAAGGACCTCAGCGACAATCTCACGATCTCGTACTCGAGCTCTGAGGTGATCATGGCGCGCCTCATGCAGACGACCAACGCCAAGGAGCGCGTGTATCAGCAGTCGATCTCGTTCTTTTCGACGAACGAGACCGTGTTCACTGCCCTTTCGGCGTCGTTCACCGGCCTGTTTGGGCTCAATGAATCGACCGAGACGCTGAACGCGATGAAGGAGGGCATGTCGAAGTCGATCGAGACGCTTTCCGAGATCGGCGGCAAGGTGCAGGAAGAGGCGATCAAGGCCGGCTACGGCCCGACGATCCGCGCCGATGCGGTCAAGAAGCTGGTCGATAGCGTCGTCAATTTTCAGGAGAAGTCGCGCACCATCATCAACGAGATGCGCGAACTCTCGACCAAGAACTCTGCCGAGATCCGCGACGCGGTCGAGGACGGCAAGAAGCGGCTGGCGCAGCTCGCCGCGGACGGCAATGCGCTGATGCTTGAGACCAGGCAAGGCTAAGGGAGCGCGGGCGGGCGCAACGAGATGAGCGCGGCGACGGCTGAAAAGGCCCCACTCGACGACGTCATGCTGGCCATGGATGTGGTGGATACGCTCCGCCACAACCAAGACCTCGTGGCGCGTGAACTGGCGGGCGAAGAGCGCGAGAAGCAGCTCATCGCCCGGCTGCGCGATCTTTATCACCAGCAGGGCATCGAAGTGCCCGACGCGATCCTCAAGGAAGGCGTTGCGGCGCTCGGCGAGAGCCGTTTCGTCTACGCGCCGCCCAAGCCGTCGCTTTCGGTCACGCTGGCGCGGCTCTATGTCTCGCGCACGGCTTGGCTGCGGCCGGTTGCAGCCGTCGCGATTGTCGTCGCCCTCGTGCTGGGCGGCTACTTCCTGGTGTGGGGGCCCTATCAGGCGTCGCTGGTCGAGCGTGCGCGCATCGAGCTGACCGAGACGCTGCCGGCGCAGATGGATGCGCTGTACCAGACGATTTACGAAGAGACCAAAGTGCAGCAGGCCGTGACGCAGGCGGAGGCGATCCGCACGCGCGGCAAGGCGGCGGCGGCAGAAGGCGACCGAACGGGCGCAGAGGCAGCTGTCGCGGACCTGACCGAGGTGCGCGATACCCTGCGGCTCGAATACAGGCTCACCATCGTCAGCCGCCCCGACGAGCGTTCGGGCTTCTACCGCACGCCCGACGTCAATTCGGCAGCGACAAACTACTACATCGTCGTCGAAGCACTCGATGCGAGCGGCCGGGCGCTGCCCATGCAGATCCGCAATGAGGAAGACAGCAGGATCGAGACGGTCTCCATCTGGGGCCTGCGCGTGCCGGAGCCTGTCTATCGCCAGGTTGAGGCCGACAAGCGCGACGATGGCATCGTCGAGTCCAACGTTGCCGGTAACAAGGAATTCGGCTTCCTCGACGTCAATTATGCGCTGCCGGTCCTCGGCGGCACCGTGACGCATTGGTGAGGCCATGACGCTTTCCGGTCCCGATGCGCTGAGGTCGATGGAAGACGCGCTGCGCGACATCCGGCGCGAGGAAGACGAGATCGCCAAGCGCCTCTCGCATTCTGCCGACATGATCGCCAGGATTCGCCAGCAGGAAGGCGAGATGCTGCGCAAACTCGCCTCGCTCCGGCTCGACCCGGCAGTGCAGGCACAGCTTACGGGTGAGCTGTCGGGTGCCGAGCGCAAGGCACGCGAGATGCTGAAGGCGCACGGCGAGTCGCTCTCCGAGGTCGAGACGGCGCTCAAGGGACACGATGCCGACATTGCTCGGCTGACCGCCGAGCGTGCCGAGTTGCAGGCCGAAGCAGCCGCCCGCGATAGGGCGCTCAAGGCGCTGGCCGACAAGGTGCGGCCAGAATTGATGAAACAGGCCGATTACACGGCTGCACTTGCCGGGGCACAATCGCTCACGGCCATCGCCGACGAGGCGACCCGCAAGACCGAGCAGGCCGAGGCCGATCGTGAAAGCAAGGGCCGGCCGTATCGCGACGATCCCCTGTTCATGTACCTGTGGGAGCGCGGCTTTGGCACGAAAAACTATCGCGCCAACAATCTCGTCGTGATGCTGGATCGCTGGGTCGCCCGGCTCATCGACTTTGTCGACGCGCGGCCGAACTTCGCCATGCTCAACGAGATCCCGATGCGGCTGCGCGAGCATGCCGACCGGCAGGAAGAGAATGCCCGCGCTGCTGTTTCGCGCGTCACGGCACTCGAGACGGCGGCGATCGATGCCGCAGGCGGTGCCGAGGCCCGGGTGGCGTTTGCAGCCGCCACTGCCAAGATGGCCGAGCGCGATGCCGAGATCGTCAAACTGCAGGACCAGCGCGACGAGGCCGCCAAGACGCAGCGAGAACTTGCGCAGGGCAGCGATCCTGCCTTCGCATCTGCTATCGCGGCTCTAGCGGAAGCGCTCGGGCGCGAGGACGTGCAGGTGCTGCTCAGCGACGCGCGGCTTACCTCCACGGGGCAGGACGACACGATCGTCAAGCAGATCGACGATGCGCGGCAGCGTGCGACCGAAGAAGAGGCCGACACGCGCGAACACAAGGCGCGGCTCAAAACTTTGTCCGGCCGCCGGCGCGAGCTCGAGGACATCCAGTTCGAATTCAAGAAGCAGGGCTATGACAGCCCGGCCTCCAGCTTCGGCGAGGACAGCCTGGTAAGCGATGCGCTCGGTGAATTCCTGCGCGGCGGCATCACTGCGGCCGCGTACTGGGACCGCTGGCAGAAGAGCCAGAAGTGGTCGAGCCAGCGTCGTCCCCGTGATGAAGACGACGATCGCGACGGTGACAAGAAGGATCCGTGGCGCTTCGATGAGCGCTTTGGCGGGGGCGGCGGCAACTGGGGCAATGTCGGATGGCCCGAGAACAGCATTGGTGGCGGGTCGTCGACGCGCAGGTCCAAGCCGTTCGGTGGTGGTGGCACCTTTGGTGGCGGCTTCTCGCGGCCGCGCGGCGGCGGCGGGAGCATCAAGATCGGCGGTGGCGGCGGCGGTTTCAAAACCGGCAGCGGCATCGGCGGCGGCGGCTTCAAGACAGGCGGCGGATTTTAGCCCTGGCAGAGCGCGAGCGTGCCGCCCTTCATCGCTTCGCTGAGCGGCTGGCGATCGACCAGCGGCGCGAGTGACGTGTCACCCGGAAGCGCCACGAGCACCGAGACATTGACCTTGGCAGGATCGATGAGGCTGGCGCTGCAGAAGGCCGGCGACAGCGACACGTTCACCGTCGCGGTGCCCGGCGGCAGGGTGCGCGCCCAGACCTGCAGGTCGTAAAGCGCCGCCTTGTCCTTGCCGGAGAAACCGAACAGGAAATAGACCCGCGCGGTGTGCGGCGGCGGCAACGTGCCGGCCGCTTCATCGGCATCGGCCAGGTCCAGAACGGCGTTCAACTGGCGCCGTTCGCCACCCGCCACGCCGATATCGAAGTGCAGCGTCGATTTCCCCTCGACCGGCTGGACGCCGTAGGGAAGATCGAACGCGATCAGCAGTTCGGGCAGCTTGTCGTTGAGATAATCGAGAGCGCGGAGGCGGTTGGCGGTGCCCACATCGAGGCTCGCGCAACCCGCCAGAGCCAGCACCATCAACACGAGCAGCAGGCGTCGCAAGTGCAGGAATCCCCCAAAGCTGTGCTACGGGTTAGCCGATAGTCCAAAAAGGGTCCAGCGATGTTCGCGATCAGGGCGGCAGAAGCGGAAGATGTCGACAGCGCCGTTGCGGCGCTCGGCGAGGCGTTCGCGGGCGATCCACTGATCTCGTATCTTTTCGAGGAAGGCCCAGTCGGCGTCCGCGCCAGTGCGGAGGTGTTCTTTTCCATCCTGCTCCGGGCGAGGATCGCGCTCGGCATGCCGGCCTATGTGCTCGAGCAGGAGGGCGGAGTTGCCGGCGTCGTCATGGGCTACGACATATCGCGACCAGCTTGGCCCCCTGCCCTCACCGAAGAATGGGGCCGCCTTGAAACGGACGTGCCCGAGTTCACGGCGCGTATCGCGGAATACGACCGCATCAGCGTGCCGTGCCAGCCGGCCGACGCGCACTATTATCTTGGCGTCATCGGCGTCCATTCAACTCTGCAAGGGCGTGGCGCGGGCCGGGCGCTGCTCGAGGCATTCTGTGCTTTGTCGCTTGCCGATCCAAAGTCGCATGGCGTCTTTCTCGAGACGGCCAGCCTGGCCAGTCTTCGATTCTACCAGCGCAACGGGTTCGAAATCCGAGGTGAGGGCACGCTCGGCAGCGCGCCGCTCTGGTGCGTCTATATGCCGACGTAGAGGGCCGGGCCGGGCGCCGCACCGCCTAGGTCCCTTTCACTTGGGCTCATCGCAGAATCACGCGACCTGCTTTGCCCAATCGATGGTGAAGGCCGCGACGTCTTCCCAACCCTTTTCGCCGGCGAGGAAGTGCGAACGATCGGGGAAGGCCTTGAAGTCGGTCCGCGCCGGCGACTTCTTCTGGACGTTGTAGATGGCCTTGGCCAAATACGGCGTCACGGTGCGGTCGTGCTCGGCGGCAATCACTAGCAGCGGCTGCTTGCGCGCCTTGGGATTGGTCCTGGTGCCGATCATCGCGGCCGCCTGGTAGAAGATGTTGGTGGGCGTCGGCACGACATAGTCGTCGTAGGCGACCTTCTGGTCGGCGGCGTTCAGCGTGTTGGCGAAGTTCTTGGCGAAGCCTTCGCGGGTGATGGTGTGGGTCTTGCCGGGACCAACGAGGATCGGCGGCAGAGCGGCAAGGAGCGACACCGGGCCGGGCAGCGCACCGGCGATCGGTCCGGGGTCCATGGCGATGCCGGCGACGCCGTAGCCACGATCGAGTAGCAACTGGGTGATCAGGCCGCCCATCGAGTGGCCGACGATCAGCGGCTGTTCGTCGAGCTGATCGATGATGGCTGCGTAGTGGTCGACGATCTTCTTGAAGGTCAGCGTGCCGAGGCCGTCGCCCGGGCTGGCGCGGAGGTCGGCAGGATTGCCGTCGAGGAACGGCCAGGCCGGAGCAAGCGTCGTGTAGCCGGCGATCTCGAAGGCCGAGCGGAACTTGTCCCAGCTGGACGTATGCATCCAGGCGCCAGTGATGAACAAGACAGTGTTGGTCTTGCCAGTTGCGGCATTCACGGCGGCGGCCGGGGTTTGGACTGAAGCGATCATTTGTTTCTCCTCTGAATTGGGTTGTCTGTCTCGCGTCATCGCGATGGACATTAGATCGCATGCGATTGATTTATCCACCATGTCCGATTTTGCTTGGCAGCCATGTTTTTATCGCTTGCGATCTACTCGTATACGATATATATTAGGAGCCGAATTGAGAGGCGTCTGATGGACAAGATTGAGATCGCACGGCAGTTGAAGCTCGACGTGCTGCTCTGCTTTTCAGCCTATTCGCTGAGCCACGCCTTCAGCCGCTTCTACCGGCCGATGCTGGATAAGCTGGGCCTGACCTATCCGCAGTTCATCGTGATGATGGTGCTGTGGGAGCGCGGCAAGGTCACCATGCGCGAACTGACCGATCTGGTGATGCTGGAGTCCAACACGCTCACGCCGTTGCTCAAGAAGCTCGAGGCCGCCGGTCTCGTCAGCCGCAGCCGCAACAAGACCGACGAACGGGTGCTCGACGTCGAGGTTACCGCACCCGGACTGAAGCTGAAGGACGACGGACAGATGGCGGCTGTAGAGTTGGCGATGGCGAGCGGCGAGACGCTCGACGGCGTCATCGAGATGCAGCAGCGCATGGCGGCGATGCGCGAAAGCGTGCGGGAAAAGCTCGAGACTGCGGGTTCGTCCAATTGACGGACGGCGTGCCCGCCAGCATCGTCACCGAAGCGTCAGCATGAAGAATAGTTCTCGGGGAACCAAGGAATGCGCCTTATCGGGCTGTTCGCCCTTCTGGCTGGCTCGCTGATCCTGCTGCAGCCCTATGTCCGGCAGTATGTTCACTATATCACGCTGCCATCCAACCAGACGCCGCTGATCGGCGGCGCGCTGCTCTGCCTCGGCATTGCGGCGATCTGGCTGTCGCGCGGACGCGAATAGTCGTTAGCCGAAAACGCTCGCGCCGCGATCGGCCGCGCCCACCAATGCGCGGAAGCCGGCGAAGAGCTCGCGGCCCATGCCGAAATGCTCGTTGCGCAGATCCTCGATGGCCGGGGTGCGCGACAGCAATTCGCGCTCGTCGCCAAGGAAGGTGAGTGTTCCCGTATCGGCGTCGAGCCGCAGCATGTCGCCGTCGCGCAACTTGCTGATCGGGCCGCCGTCGACGGCCTCGGGGGTCACGTGGATCGCCGCGGGGACCTTTCCCGATGCGCCGGACATGCGGCCGTCAGTCACCAGCGCAACCTTGAAGCCGCGGCCCTGCAGCACGCCGAGTGCCGGTGTCAAATTGTGGAGTTCGGGCATGCCGACGGCCTTCGGGCCCTGGAAGCGGACCACGGCGATGAAGTCGCTGTTGAGTTCACCGGCTTTGAACGCCGCCTGCAGCCCCTGCTGGCTGTGAAAGACGCGCGCCGGCGCTTCGATGACCCGGTGCTCGGGCTTGACCGCAGAGACCTTGATCACGGAGCGGCCGAGGTTGCCGCTCAGCAGCTTCAGCCCGCCGCTGGCCGAGAAGGCCTCCTTCACGCTGGTCAACACCTTCGGGTTGCCCGACTGTTCGGGCGAAGGTGTGAAGCTCAGCTTGTCCTCGATGAGTTTGGCTTCCACGGCGTAGTTCGAAAGGCCGCCGCCGAAGACGGTCTTGACGTCTTCATGCAGATGGCCAGAAGCAAGAAGCTCGCGGATCAGGAATCCCATTCCACCGGCCGAGTGGAAGTGGTTCACGTCGGCAACACCGTTGGGATAGACGCGGGCCAGCAGCGGCACCGCCTCGCTGAGGTCCGACATGTCCTGCCATGTAACGTGCAGACCTGCCGCAGCCGCGATCGCGATGAGGTGCAAGGTGTGGTTGGTCGAACCACCGGTGGCGTGGAGGCCGACCAGGCCGTTGACGATTGCCTTCTCATCGATGACGTGCCCGACAGGCGTATAGTCGTTGCCGGTAGCGGTCAGTGACAGAGCGCGGCGCGTTGCCTCGCGGGTCAGTGCGTCGCGCAGCGGGGTGCCGGGGTTGACGAAGCTGGCGCCTGGGAGGTGCAGGCCCATGATCTCCATCAGCATCTGATTGGAATTGGCCGTGCCGTAGAAGGTGCAGGTGCCGGCGGAGTGATAGGACTTGGCCTCGGATTCTAGCAGTTCGGCGCGTCCGACCTTGCCTTCCGAATAAAGCTGCCGGACACGCGCCTTCTCGTCGTTGGGCAGGCCTGACGGCATCGGGCCGGCCGGCACGAACACGGCAGGCAGGTGCCCGAAGCTCAGGGCACCGATCAGCAGCCCCGGCACGATCTTGTCGCAGATGCCGAGAAACACCGCAGCATCGAACATGTTGTGGCTGAGCGCGATGGCCGTCGCCATGGCGATGACATCGCGACTGAACAGCGACAGGTCCATGCCGGGCTGGCCCTGCGTGACGCCATCGCACATTGCCGGTACGCCACCCGCGACCTGCGCCGTCGCGCCGATTGCGTTGGCAGCTTCCTTGATAATGTCGGGATAGAATTGGTACGGCTGATGGGCACTCAGCATGTCGTTGTACGACGTCACGATGCCGAGGTTTAGCGCCTTCGAACCGGCAAGCTTGGCCTTGTCGGAGGGCGAGCAGGCAGCAAAGCCGTGCGCGAGGTTGCCGCAGCTCAGCGCGGCGCGATAGACTCCCTGCTCCCGCGCACGCTCGATGCGTCCCAGATAGTCGCGACGTGTTGGCGCGCTCCGGGCCGCGATGCGGTCGGTTACGTCCTGTATAGCCTTGAGGACCGGCATCGAAAGGGCTCCTTGGCCCGCTCAGGGGCACCAGTAGATCGTTAGCGGTGTAAGGCTTTGGCGCAGGATAGCACGGATGGGCATGTCCTCTACGGGACCTTCACCCAAGGCTTTCTCCAGCGTCTCGGCCTTCTCTCTCCCCTCGATATGCAGAATGAGCGCGTGAGCGGCGAGCAACCGCTTCAGCGTCAGCGTTACCCGGGGCTCCCCCGCACCGGGCGCAGTGATGGCAAGCGCCGGGCCATCAACGGTCAGCGCTTCGTGCAACGTGTCGCCTCCGGGAAAGAACGAAGCGGTGTGTCCGTCGTTTCCCATGCCGAGAATAGCAATATCGAGCGGCTGCGGAACGCGCGCTAACGCCGCATTGGTGCGCGCTATGCCGGACGCATCGGGCGAGGTGCCGCCCTGATAGAGCGGCACGAAGGTGGAAAGCGCGGCGCGGCCGTGCAGCAATTGCTGTTTCACGAGGCGGGCATTGGAGCGATCCGAACTGTCATCGACCCAACGCTCATCGACGAGGGTGACGGTCACCTGATCCCACGGCACATCGCCGCGATTGGAGAGCTCGGCGAAAAACCGCGCCGGAGTCGAGCCGCCGGAAAGAGCCAGCGAGGCGATTCCGCTGGCCTTGACACTCTGCTTGAGCGTGGTGGCGACGGTTTCGGCCAGCGCTTCGGCCAGTTGCTGCTTGTCGCGGAAATCGCGGCGCGCTGGCCTCAATTGTCGTCTTCATGCCAGGTGCGGCCGTCGCGCTCGATCAGTGCCACGGCTGCGCTCGGGCCCCAGGTGCCGGCGTGGTAGAGATGCGGCTGGTCGGTCGCCGCGTCCCAACTGCGACGGATCGGGTCGACCCAGGTCCACGCCGCTTCGAGTTCATCGCGGCGCATGAACAGCGTCTGGCTGCCGCGAATGACGTCGAGCAGCAGGCGCTCGTAGGCTTCGGGTGTGCGCTCGGTGAAGGTCGCCGCAAAGCTCAGATTCAACGGCACTTCGCGCAGGCGCATGCCGCCAGGACCTGGATCCTTGATCATGACCTGCAGCCGCACGCCCTCATCGGGCTGCAGCCGGATCACCAACTGGTTCGGCTTTGGCGCACCCTCGGCATGATCGAAGATCGAATGCGGGATGTTGCGGAACTGGATGACGATTTCCGAGGCACGGCTCGCGAGGCGCTTGCCAGTGCGGAAATAGAACGGCACTCCGGACCAGCGCCAGTTCTGGATTTCGGCCTTCAGCGCCACGAATGTCTCGGTGCGGCTGCCTTTCTTTTCGGCAGCCAGTTCCTCCTGGTAGCTCGGCACGACCGCACCTTCGATCGAGCCGTTGCGGTATTGGCCGCGGACGGTGGAACGGGCAACGTCGGCACCGGAAATGCCCTTCAGCGAGCGCAGGACCTTGAGCTTTTCGTCGCGCAGGGCATTGGCGTCGTCGCTGGCCGGCGGTTCCATCGCCACGAGGCAGAGAAGCTGCAGCATGTGGTTCTGCACCATGTCGCGAAGCGCGCCGCTCTCGTCGTAGTAGCCCCGCGTCCCCGCGCCAACGCTCTCGGCCACGGTGATCTGCACGTGGTCGATGTGCGCCGAGTTCCAGATCGGCTCGAACAGGATGTTGGCAAAGCGCAGCGCCAGCAGGTTCTGGACCGTCTCTTTGCCGAGATAGTGGTCGATGCGATAGACCTGATCCTCGGCAAAGATGTGGGAGACTTCGTCGTTGATGGCCATAGACGACTCGAGATCGTGGCCGAGCGGCTTTTCGATCACCACGCGCGCATCGCGACGATAGTAGCCCCGCTTCTTGATGTACTCGCAGGTCGGCCCGAAAAGGTCGGGCGCGATAGCCATGTAGAAGGCGCGCACGATTTTCGGGTCGTCGCGCAGCTTGGCGCCCAGATCGCCCCACTTGGCCTCGTCGGAAACGTCGTTGACCACGTAAGAGAAGATCGAGACGAAGCGCTCGATGGTCTTTTCGTCCTGGTATTCCTTCTCGACGAACTGGGCGATGTCGTCTCGCGCCGCCTTGCGGAAATCTTCGTCGCTCCACTTAGTGCGCGACACACCGATGATGCGGCTCTGCTCATCGAACTGCCCATCCTTGAAGCGATGGTACAGCGCGGGGATGAGCTTGCGCTTCGTCAGGTCGCCGGTTGCGCCGAACACCACATAGTCGAATGGCTGGACGGGAATGATGCGGCTGGACACGCTTTTCGGGCTCCGTTCGATATAGTTCATCAGGCGAAGATCTGCTTTGCGAGGATCACCGCTCCATGGAGCGGCTCGTGTTGCGGGCGAACGATGAAGTCGCCGTAGCGGGCCTCCATCAATGGATAGAGGCGCGTACCAAAGCCGCCGACGGCGGCCATCTTCGCCACGCCGCGCGCCTTGAACCAGCGCACGTAGTTGTCGATGAAGCTCAGCTGCAGCTCCATCAACTCCTTGGCCACCGCGTCGCCCTTTTCGAAGAAGTCGAAAAACATCGGCATGAGCGCGCCGAATTCGGCGGGGGCGCGGCCGAGCAAGGTGTTGGGTGCGCCGCTCGTGGGCGGGGACGAGGGCTTGTCGTCCTTGGGGAACGACCAATCCATGATGGCATCGACGGAGCCGCCGAACTTCTGCAGCACCGCCTCGGTGAGAGGCGAGCCCGAGACGAGACCGTCGGTCGCTTCCACCGTGCGGCGCACCAATTCGCGGCCGAGGATGGCGCCCGACATCTGGTCGCCGACATGAAACCCCCAACCGCCGCATTGATGGCGCGTGCCATCGACCATGGCGAGCGCGGCGGAGCCGGTGCCGACGATGATCACCGCGCCGTCTTCGCCGCCATGGGCGCCGGCGCGGGCGATGTCGATGTCGTCGAAAACCTTCACCCCGGCAAAGGGCCATGGACGCTGCTCGAAGGCCTGCCGAGAGGATTCGAGGCGACCGCCAGCCATGCCGAAGCATGCATGGGTATTGGCGGCTTCAGCGATGTCGATGCCGGCCTTGGCGAAGACTTCGCGGGTGCCTTCGTTGATCGATCGGTACGCGGGTTCGCCGCCGTCGATCTGCAAGTTAGAGCGTCCGCCCCCGGCATCGGCCAGCGTGGTCAGGGTCTCGTCCGCCAGCCGGATGCGGCAGTTCGTGCCGCCTCCATCGACGCCGAGAAAGTATCTGGGCACGGTGAAACCCCTGAGATTCCGCGGGTTGAACCCGCCTTTAGCGCGGCGGACCTTAAAGCCTAAGCCGATGCGGCGAAAGTCTAATGTGCAATCGATTGCAATCGCGTAGCTGCATTGCCGCCAGCGCTGGGATACCACCACTCTCCGCGCGAGGCGGTGGGTCGATTCGGCTGGCAGCGCGTTGTATCCCCGCGGAGGGACGGCATGTGAGCGGACATGTACTGGTTTTGGGCGGCGCGCGGTCGGGCAAGACGAGCTTTGCCGAGCGCATGGCGATGCGGGCGGGCGAGACGCCGCTCTATCTCGCGACGGCACAGGCTCTCGACACCGAGATGCTGGAGCGGGTGAAGCTGCATCAGGAGCAGCGCCACAAGCAGTTTTCGACGCTGGAGGAGCCGCTTGATCTCGCCGGTGCACTCCGTGGTGCGTCACGCAAGCACGATGTCATCCTCGTCGACTGCCTGACGCTGTGGATCACCAACATGCTGACGGCGAACGCCCCGGTGTCGTCGGCGGTCGACGAACTGGTCGCGACGCTGCTGCAGATCAAGACATCGCGGGTGATCCTCGTGTCGAACGAAGTCGGACTCGGCATCGTGCCGGACAATGCCTTGGCCCGCACGTTCCGCGACCTCACCGGCGCGGCGCATCAGCGGCTGGCCGATATCTGCGCCGAAGTGCATTTCGTCATCGCCGGCTTGCCGTTGACGCTGAAGGGACCGCGGCTCACCGAGAGCAGCACAGAGATGCCGCGCGCCGAGGGCTAACCGAAGGCGCGCCAGAGGCCGAGAGCGGCGAAGACGGCAACGACCAGCGTCACGTTCATCGCCATCCAGTAGAGTTCGAGGGCCTTGAGGATATCGAGGCCGGTCAACGCCTCGCGGCCATCGCCGAAACGCGGCAGGTCGTGTACCTCGCCATCGTAGGACCGAGGACCACCGAGCGCAAAACCGAGCGCACCGGCAAAAGCGGCTTCCGGCCAGCCTGCATTGGGCGAGGCATGTTTCCGGGCGTCGCGCAACGCCATGGCCCAGCCATGCTCGGGGTCGGCGCCGCGAACGAAGAAGGCCGCTCCCGCGATAAGCAGCGCCGAGAGGCGCGCCGGAATCCAGTTGAGAATGTCATCGAGTTTTGCGCTCGCCCAGCCATAGTCGCGGTAACGGTCGCTGAGATGGCCGACCATGGAGTCTGCCGTGTTCACCGCCTTATAGATGATGATCCCGGGCAGGCCCGCGACAAGCAGCCAGAACAGCGGCGCAATGATGCCGTCGGACGTCGATTCCGCTAGGCTTTCGATCGCCGCGCGCGAGACACCGGCTTCGTCGAGGCTCATCGGATCACGCCCGACGATGTGGCTCACACGCTCGCGCCCCGATTGCAGCGACAGGCTGAGACCATCGGCGACGGATTTCACGGCTCGGCCGAGTTCGCGCTGGGCCAACAATGTCGACGCCAGCAGCGCTTCGATCACAAAGCCGAAGGGAATGCGGCGCGTGACGGCAAGGATCAACAGCGAGATGGCAAGCGCACTGCCCACGAGCAACAGCAGCATAAGCGCGCCCTTCAGCCGGCGATTGCTCCCCTGGTTCAGCGGCGCTTCGAACCAGGTGATCAGCGCGCCCATCCAGACGACGGGGTGGCGGATGGCGGCAAACAGAGGCTTGGGATAGCCGGCGATGCGCTCGATGAGCAGCGTCAGTGGTGCGACGAGGAAGAACATCAGGTGTCCTTCGCCAAAGCCAGCAGGGCGTCGAGATCGATATGGGCCTCGATGTGTGCGGCGAGAGCATCGAGGGTTGAATCGATGCTGGCCTCATAGCTCATCGAGGGGTCTGCCACGGCGCCGAGAAACGCGTGACGGAACGCGTCCGACGCAAACAGACCGTGCAGGTAGGTGCCCGCGACGAGCCCGTCGGACGATATCGCCCCCTCATTGCCTGCACCCACCTTGGCGAAGGGCCGCGCACGGTCTGGTCCGGTGGTCGTGCCCATATGCATGTGGTAGCCGGTAATCGGCGCACCTGACGCGGCATGGCGGGCGTCCTCGAGGCGCAACTCCTTGGCTTCGCCCATGACGGTCTCGACATCAAGCAGGCCGAGCCCGCGCGTCAGTCCGGGCGGGCCTTCCATGCCGGCAGGATCGTTGATGGTCCGGCCGAGCATCTGGTAGCCGCCGCAGATGCCGATCACCGGCTTGCCGGCGCGGTGATGGGCGGTGATGTCGATGTCCCAGCCATTGGCGCGCAAAGCCGCGAGGTCGGCGCGTGTCGCCTTCGAGCCAGGGATGATCACGAGATCGGCGTGTTGCGGCAGGGCCCTGCCCGACTCGACGATATCGACGCCGACATTGGCCTCGGCCACGAGGGGATCGAAATCGTCGGAGTTGGCGATACGCGGCAGGCGCGGCACGGCGATGAGAAAACGGCCGCTGCTGCGCCGACTTTGCTCGAGTGCCAGACTGTCTTCTGCCGGCAGCCGCATCGCCGCTTCGAACCACGGCACCGGCCCGAGGCACGGCACGTTGGTCATCACCGCCAGCATGCGCACGCCTTCGGCGAAAAGCTGCGGATCGCCACGAAATTTGTTGATCAAGGTTGCCTTGATCAGTGCAGCGTCGGCGGCTTCGGCTACGGCGAAAGTGCCGACCAGCGACGCGATCACTCCACCCCGGTCGATGTCGCCAATCAATACGACCGGCATGTCCACCGCGCGGGCGAAACCGAAATTTGCGATGTCTGTCGGCCGGAGGTTGATCTCCGAGGCGCTGCCGGCGCCTTCGACCAGCACGATATCGGCATCGGCGGCGAGCTGGCGATAGGCGAAAACGACCTCGGGCAACAGCTCGGCGCGCTTGGCCCAATAGTCGCGTGCGGCGAAGGTTCCGACGCGCTTGCCGCGCACCACGAGCTGCGCGCCATTCTCGGCCTCGGGCTTCAGCAGTACAGGGTTCATCGCCGTCAGCGGCTCGCGCCGCGCGGCCCTTGCCTGCAGCGCCTGGGCACGGCCGATCTCGCCGCCATCGGCGGTGATTGCCGCATTGTTGGACATGTTCTGCGGCTTGAAGGGTGCGACGCGGTAGCCGCGGTTGGCATAGGCGCGACAAAGCCCTGCGACAATCAGCGATTTGCCGACGTCGGAGCCGGTTCCCATAAACATGAGCGACTTCGCCATGGGCGACGTGATAGCGGGTGACGCGCCAATCCGATAGACGTCTGGGATGCGCACGATCCTCGTCATCGGCATCGGGGCCGGCAACCCGGAATACCTCACGGTACAGGCCATCAACGCGATGAACCGGGCCCAGGTATTCTTCATGCCAGACAAGGGGGAGGAGAAAGCAGGGCTCAACGCCATTCGCCTGTCGATGCTTGACCGGTTCGTGACGAAGCCCGCTTATCGGCTGATCGAGTTCGCCATCCCGTCCCGCCGACGGGCCGAAACGCCGGAATATCGCGAGAGCATTGAAGAATGGCGGGCGAAGCTGGAGGACGCCTATGAGCGCCTGTTCGCGGAACTGCCCGAGGGTGGCATTGGTGCCTTCCTCGTGTGGGGCGATCCGGCGATCTATGACGGCACCCTGCGCATCCTCAAAGACATGCAGTCGGCCGGGTGGGACTTTGCCATCGAGGTGATCCCCGGCATCAGTGCGCCTCAGGCGCTCGCGGCGCAGCACCAGGTGACGCTCAACCGCGTGGGCGAAGCCATCACCATCACGACCGGTAGGCGGGTGAACGAAGGAGAGGCGGATGATCTGTCGAGCACCGTGGTCATGCTCGACAATCACGCGGTGTTCCAGCGTTTCTCCGGGGACGACCACGAGATCTTCTGGGGGGCCTATCTCGGCACGGAAGACGAAATTCTTGTCGCCGGGAAGATCGCCGATGTCGCCGTCGAGATCGAGAGCAAGCGGCGTGAAGCGCAGGCCCGCAATGGCTGGATCATGGACACCTACATGATCCTCAAGCCTGACCGCGGCTAAGCGCTATCGATGACATGGGCATAGGAGCCCATGACCCGCCCATCGACTAGACCCATTGGCGGCAGGTCCTCGCCCAGTGCATCGGTGGCTGCAAAGAGTGGCGTGCCGTGGGTGCGGCGGGCGCTCGAATAGTGAAACTCGTGGCCGTTGAGCCGTGCGGGGAAAGGCAACGCACTCGCATGCGTCAACCGCCGGTAGCCGAGCACGCGCTTGGGGCGATCGATGCGCGTTTCGTGCGGGAGCAGGCCAGACATCGCATGCGTTGTCCCCGCCGCGTCGGTAAGGGTCTCGCCAAGCACCATGAAGCCACCGCACTCGCCATAGATCAGCGCGCCACGGTCTCGCGCGGCGTTCAGGCTGGCGTGGAAGCGCGTGGCTTTCGAGAGGATGGCGGCGTGCAGTTCGGGGTAGCCGCCGGGCAGGAAGACGGCGTCGGCGTGCGGGTCGGGTGGCTCATCGGCGAGCGGTGAGAAGGTGCTGACCTCGGCGCCTGCAGAGCGCCAGCCCATGAACCAGTGGGGATAGGTGAAGGCAAAGGCAGCGTCGCGGGCGATGGCTATGCGCTGGCCGAGCGGGGGAAGAGTCCGTGAACTCGGCCCGGCCGGTGCCACGGTTCGGGACGTGGCCAGCAGCAGGTTGAGATCGACGAACTCCTCGACCGCTTCCGCCGCAGCGGCGACAATGGCATCGAACTGTGAGATCTCATCGGGCAAGACAAGGCCGAGGTGCCGCTCGGGCAAAATCAGCGTGTCGCGCCTGGGCAGGATGCCGAGCAGCGGGACGTCGAGTTCAGTCAGGGCGGCGCGCAGCATGGCCTCGTGCCGCGCCGAGGCCGCGCGGTTGACGACGATGCCGGCGACCGCAACATCGGGACGCCAGGTTGCGAAGCCGTGCGCGAGTGCGGCGATGGACTGGCTCTGCCGTTCGGCGTCGAGCACGAGGATGACCGGCAGAGCCAGAGCAGCCGCCAGGTCACCTGTCGAGCCGGTGCCATCGGCGGCGCCGTCGAACAGGCCCATGACGCCTTCGACCACAAGCAGGTCCGCCGCGGCGGCGTGCGCCGTCGCCAGTGCCCGCAGCCGGTCCGGCTGCATGGCCCAGGCATCGAGATTGATTGCCTCGGTGTCCGCCGCGCGTGCGAGGACGGCACGGTCGATGTAGTCCGGGCCGGCTTTCGCGGGTACCACGGCGATGCCCCTACGGCGCAGCGCCGCAAGCAGCCCGAGGGTCAGCGTGGTCTTGCCCGATCCGGAACGCGGCGCAGCAATGACAATGCCGTTAGCCAAGAGGGTTGGCCCGCAAGGTGCCGACATACCAATCGAGCGCGTCGCGAAAGCCGCTCGGAACCGCGAGGCTATCGAGCGCCGCAGAGTTCATTCGCGCAACTCCGCCTGCGGCGACCGAATGCCACCCGTGCAGAGCTTTCGCTTGCAGTTGCAACGCAGCATGCAGATACCTTGGCGGTTCCGATTTCCGGTGAGGCGCCCCGAATGAACATCCTGATTCTCGGCGGCACCGGCGAAGCCCGCGAACTCGCCAACCGCCTGGTCGAGTTCGGTCACGAGGTGACGACGTCGCTCGCGGGGCGCACGGCCAAGCCGCTGCTGCCAAAGGGTGACATCCGGGTGGGCAAATTCGGCGGCGTGCCGGGTATGGTCGGTTACCTCGAGGCACGGCATTACGACCGGCTGGTCGATGCGACGCATCCCTATGCCGGACTGATATCGGCCAATGCGGTTGCCGCCGCAGCGCGCACCGGCATCCGCTTCGTGCGCTACATGCGTCCAGCCTGGACTGCGCCGGAGGGCGCCAACTGGCGGCTCGTGCCGGATGTCGCAGCGGCCGCTGCAGCGCTGCCAACCGGCGCGACTGCGCTGGTGACCACCGGGAATGAGGGGCTCAACAGCATCCTCGAGCGTGACGATTGCGATCTCGTGGTGCGCCTGCTCGAGGCGCCCGATGCGCCCTTGCCGCGCCATGCCAGCCTGATCCTCGGGCATCCGCCCTATTCGCTCGAAGAGGAACTGGCGCTGATGCGGCGCGAAGAGGTGTCGCACCTGCTGACCAAGACTTCCGGTGGCAGCCAG
This sequence comes from Devosia sp., assembly GCA_040081185.1. Classification (GTDB taxonomy): domain Bacteria; phylum Pseudomonadota; class Alphaproteobacteria; order Rhizobiales; family Devosiaceae; genus Devosia_A. Next base: position 53,846 of record JBEBHC010000004.1, read on the forward strand.
ACATTCGCCAAGCTCGAAGCGGCGCAGAAATATGGAGCCGAGATCGTGATGGTCGAGCGGCCCGTGCTGGGGCCGGCGCGCGAGGCCGGCACGCTCGACGAAGCCATCGCGGCAATCGTGGAATAGGTCCGGGCTCACACCGCCCTCGCCTTCTTCTTCCCGGCGTTGCGCAGGACGTGAGCAAATCCGGCGTCGTAGAGCGCGCTGTCGCGGAACCTGGATGCCCCGAACACGCGACCGACGAAGATCAGTGCGGTGCGTGTGATCTTTTCCTCGCGCACCCGGTCGCGCATCTCGCCCAGAGTGGTGTGAATGTATTCCTCATCGGGCCAGGTCGCGCGATAGGCGATCACGACGGGGCAATCGGCCCCGTAGTGTGGTGTCAGCGCCTCCTCGACATATCGGATGTTGCGGATCGAAAGATGGACGGCGAGCGTCGCGCCGGATTGACCGAGCACCTCCAGCGTCTCGCGCTCGGGCATCGGCGACGCCTTGCCGGAGGTGCGCGTGAGGATGATGGTCTGGCTGATTTCGGGCAGCGTGAGCTCCGTGGCAAGACGCGCCGCCGCTCCGGCGAATGCGGGCACGCCGGGACCGACTTCGAAGGCGATCCCAAGTGCATCGAGGCGGCGCATCTGTTCGGCAATGGCACCGTAGATCGAGGGGTCGCCGGAGTGGACGCGGGCAACATCCTGTCCTCGTGCTTCAGCAGCGGCCATCAGCGAAACGATCTCGTCGAGGTTCATCGGCGCGGTGTCGCGCACCAGGGCATCGGCCGGCGCCGACGCGACGATCTCCGTGGGCACGAGCGAGCCAGCGTAGAGGCAGACCGGGCATCGTTCGATCAGCCTTTGGCCGCGCACCGTGATGAGGTCGGGGGCGCCCGGACCGGCACCGATGAAGTAAACCGTCACGCCGGGACCGCCTTCCATGCGTAGCCGCGTGGCGTATAGGCGACAGTGCGGCCGTCGCCGCGCCTGAAGGTGCGCGATGCGCTGGAGCCGATGAGCACGATGGTGAGCATGTCAACCGTCGCAGGATCGAAAGCGGCCAGCGTGGTGACAGCGACGCTCTCACCCGGGCGGCCGAGATTGGCGGCGACGATCACCGGGGTCTCGGGCCGACGGGCAGCGGCGTAGATGCGATGTGCTTCGTCGAGCAGGTCGATGCGGCGGCCCGAGCGCGGATTGTAGAGCGCCGTCACGAAATCCGCCTCAGCGGCACTGCGCAGCCGCTTCACGATGGCTTCGCGCGGGGTCAGCAGATCGCTCAACGAAATGCAGCAGAAATCGTGGCCCATCAATGCGCCGGCGGCGGCGCTTGCGGCCTGGAAGGCGGAGATGCCGGGGTGCAACTCCACTGCCACGCGCCGCGCGGCCTCGCTAAGCGCGCGCGGGCCTTGGGCTTCGAGCAGCTCATAGACGAGCGCCGCCATGGCGTAGATTTGAGCGTCACCGGACGAGATCACGGCGATGGCCTTGCCGGTGCCGGCGAGTTCGAGTGCATGGCGCACGCGTATTTCTTCTTCGCCGAGCGGGAAGCGGTGCTCGGACTGGCCGAGGCGCAAATCGGCGATCAAATCGAGATAGAGGCCGTAGCCGACCCAGTCCGTTGTCGCATCGAGTGCGTTCACCGACGCTGCGGTCCGGCTCGCTTTGTCGCCCGGGCCGATCCCGACGATGTGGAGTGGGCGGGGCGGCCGCCCGAAAGCTGTGACAGCGAGCGGCGTCGGTGATCGGCCGATGGCGCAGGTGGCGCGGTGGGACTTG
>JBEBHC010000063.1:0-17319 GCA_040081185.1 Devosia sp.
CAGCCGCTGAGCAGGTTCTTCGGGCCCTTCCCCCCTGACAATGGTGCCCGAATGAAGCGGGGCCGGCTCTTCCCCCAGAGCCGGCCCCAACTTTTTGGCCGTTGTCACGGGTGCATGGGTTCCCGCGCCGGCCCTTCCCCCTGCTATCGACTGAGTATGGAGAGGTAGATCCCGAGGACGATAAGGCCGGTGATGAAGGCCCATCCGAAAGCGACGAGTGCGGCGATGAGTACGGAGCCGAGCGACAGTGTGCCGTCGTCCTCCTGCTTCCAGCCCATCTGCAGCATGATGAACGGTCCGCAAAAGAAGCTCATGGCGAGGTGGCCGAGCGTGCCGGCAAAGTTCTTGCCGTCGAAGCGCAGCATGGCATTCTCGTTGCGGCGCCATTGATAGAGGTAGGTTCCGGCGGCCGCTACGGCGAGACCGATGGCCATGATGAAGGCCGCAAGCATGAACTCGAAAACCATACGCTACGCCCCACAAACACCGCTGGAACAAGCGGCATCTTTACCCTTCATTAAGCATAAGCGGGCCGAATGGAGCTGTCATCCGGCGCTCACAATTCTGGTTAACTCGCATGGCCTCTGCCCGCGCTGCAGCGCATCACAAGCATGAAGCGCCCTCGCTGATCTACAATCTGGGCGCCCTTGCGATGGGCGCTGCGATGGCGGGACTCGGCCTCGCCTACGGCATTGATGCACTGGGTCGCAACGCGCGCCCTTCGGCCGATCCCGTGCATTCGGAGCAGCTGGTTGGACGAACCCTCGCCGGGCGGCAATTGGCGATCCCTGCATCATGGCTCGCCTCGGGTACGGCCTATGCTAACGGCTTCGCCAAGCAGATCGATCTCATCGTGACGATTCCTGTCGCCGATGGCGGCGCGACAGAGGTAGCGGTCACACTGCTGCCGCGCAGCCAGGCACGGCCGAGTTCGTCATTGCTCGACGGCGTATATCTGCACCAGTTCATGCCCGAGCAGGTGAACGGGCCACCGGGCCTGATCGGCAAGCCGCTGATGGCGGCGGACGGCTATGCGGGCGAGACGGTGTGGTACGACCCCATTTCGCCCAAGCCGTTCGTTGCAAAATGTATCGCGCCCGTCGCAGGGGCCGAAGACAGCCGCTGCCTCAGAACCGTCTATGTCGGAACCGGAATCGCGGCCGTCTATGATTTCGAGATCGGCGCGCTGGACACGTGGCGCCAGTTCGATGCCGAGATGGAAGCACGCCTCAAGCGCATCGGCGCGCTTTAGGCCAGATCCTCTTCGAGGATCGCCATCTGGAAGTTGTAGGACTTATCGCCGTCCTCGTCGTCGAGATAGATCAGGCCGAGGAACTCTTCGCCGAGATAGACCTCGACGCTGTCGTTCTGGCGGTCGCGCGGACGGACATCGAGCGCACGGTTGTTGAATTTGACCTGCAGGTAGGTTTGCAGCTTGAGGATCTCGGGCTGGTTCAACGAACCGCTCCTTCTGGTCGATAAAGGGTGCGCCACAATAGGCAGATACGCGCGACGGGCAATGCCGCAGGAGGCCTTTCCCCCGCGAGCGTGACCGAAATGCGGCTTGGTCAGCCGGTCGTGTCGAGCACGACCTGGTTCATCGAGACGGATGGCTGGGGTGCCCCTGCCTCACCCACGACGCGTGCTGGAACGCCAACGACGGTGACCCGGGCCGGCACGGACTTCACCACAACCGAACCGGCGCCGATGCGCGCGCAGTCGCCCACCTTGATGTTGCCGAGCACCACCGAATGCGCGCCGATCAGCACGCCATTGCCGATCTTGGGATGCCGGTCTTCGTCGGCCTTGCCGGTGCCGCCCAGCGTCACGCCCTGCAGGATAGAGCAGTTGTCGCCGATCACCGCCGTCTCACCGACGACGAAGCCGGTGGCGTGGTCGAGCATCATGCCCTTGCCGATCTTGGCGTTGGGATTGATGTCGGTCTGGAAGACCTGGCTCGATCGGCTCTGCAGATACAGCGCGAAATCCTTGCGGCCATTGGTCCACAGCACATGCGCAAACCGATGCGTCTGGATGGCCTGGTAGCCCTTGAAATAGAGGAACGGCACGATGGCGCGATGGCAAGCGGGGTCGCGCTCCAGCGTCGCCATGAGGTCGGCGCGGGCGTCCTGGCCAATCTCGGGCCGGATGGCGAGCGCGTCGTGGAACGCCTGACGGATCAGGTCGGCGGAAACGTCGGTGTGGTCGAGGCGTTCGGCAAGGCGATGTGCCAGCGCGGCTTCGAACTTATCGTGGTTAAGCACATTCGCCATGACCATGGAGGTCAAGGCGGGCTCGCTCGCGGTGATGCGATCGGCGTCGGCGCGCACCGCATCCCAGACCGGGTCCAAAGATTTGACGCGGGGCTTGGCGTGCGCGTTCATCGAGGTCTCCATCGCAGGATGCCGATATAAGGCATCCGGTGCTACCGGACCAAGCCCGAAAGCGAAAAATGGTTCACTTTTGGCCCGCGGAGGAGCCATTGCGTTCGAGAAACGCCAGGGCAGCGGCCTTGAATTTGGGGTCGGCGGTGGCGAGCATGTGGTTGCGCTTGGGGATGACAAACGCCTCGGCGTTCGGCAGGAGCCGGGCCAAATCGTGTGGATCGCCGCCCGTGTCATCGTTTTCGCCCACTGCGACGAGCACCGGCTGCGTGATGCGACCCGTCCATTCGGAGGGAAACGGTTCGCGCGAAGAGACCATACAGGCAGCAAGCGCTGCCCGGTCGGACTTGGAATGGTCGGCAAAAATGCGGAACTGACGGCCGGTTGCGCCTTGAACTTCATCCAGGGAATCTGCGGTCAGAGCAGAGATGATCTCCTCGGAGTCGGCCAGTCCGGTCAGCAGGTTGATTCCGAGCCCGCCCATCACGAGGCAGCGGACCCGCTCCGGCTGCCGGATGGACAGAAAGGCACCGATGCGGGCGCCCATGGAATAGCCCATGACCGGCACAGTGCCGAGTTGGAGGTGGTCGAGGAGCCGCGCCGCGTCGTCGGCCATCTCGTGCGCATGGTAGAGCCGCGGATCGTAGAGCTTCTGTGAGGCGCCGTGCCCGCGGTTGTCGATGGTGATGGCCTGCCAGCGTGCCTTGTTCAGGGCCTCGACCCATCCGGTGTTGAGCCAGTTGATGGCGCCCGAGGAGGCAAAGCCGTGGATCAGCAGGATCGGCCGTCCCTCGCCATGGACGTGATAGGCAAGTTCGATACCGGCGGAGAGGAACGAAGGCACTGAGACTACTTGGACAGGGCGGTGATCGTAGCATAGGGCGTGACGGGGCTGTTGTTCCAGACCCAAGAGAGCGTGCCGCCGACCTTCGTCATGATGATGATGGTCGCCTTACGCTTCTTGTCATACAGCACGATCTTCGAGGCCGTGCGGCTTTTCTCCACGTAGTTGAACGTGCCCTCGCCGTTCTTTTCAATCCAACGCCCGTTGCCCCGAAATTTCATCGTGCCCGCAGTGTTGCCTGGCAGTCCGTCGTAAGTAATGAGCGTGACGTCCAGACCATTGTTGGCGGCGTCGGCAAACACAGGTGTTACCAATGTTGCACCAAGCAGCAAAGTCAGCACAAAGCGACGTGTAAGCATTGAGGTCCCCCAATTGTTCGGCACCGCCGAACTTCATCAACATTGCTACAGATGTCTTGAGGCGTGTGGGAGTGGAAAAGCTCAGACTTCCGAAGCTTTTCTTTGACAGCCGGCTTGGGTATGGTCTGCATCGACCACGCTCTCACGCCCGCAGGTTCTCTATGGCCCACACATCCACCCCGCATTTCCACAATACCGAGGGGCTGAAGCAGATCGAGGTCGGATCCAAGGAATTCATGTGCGTGGGGGCCCTGCCCCCGTTCGACCATCCGCACATCTACATCGACATGGGCAAGGACACCGAGGTGGTGTGCTCGTATTGTTCGACGCTCTACAAGTACAATCCGGCACTGACGCCCGGCACGTCGCAGCCCCTTTCCGCCGTTTATCACGCCGAACCCGCATAGGGTTCACGGGCGCGTTCCATGGCCGCCGGCCGCACCATCTACATCGCAGGAGCCGGCATTGCCGGCATGACGCTCGCGCTGGCGCTCGCCAAATTCGGGGCGACGGTGATCGTGCTCGAGCGCAGCCGCAAGGTGCAGGAAGTCGGCGCCGGGCTGCAACTCAGTCCCAATGCGCGGCGCGTGCTCAACCAGCTCGGGCTCGACAAGCAGATCGCCGCCAAGAGCTTCGAGCCGAATGCGATCGACGTCTATCCGTTTCGCGCCACGCAGCCGGTCACTTCGCTGGTGCTGGGCAAGGAAGCGGGTGACCGCTTCGGCGCGCCCTACTCCGTCATCCACCGCGCCGACCTTGCCGACATCCTGTACCGGGCGTGCCGACGTTTCGCGAATATTGACATGGCATTCGGGGTGCGCGGTTTCGATGCCGTGAGCCACGCGCGCGGCGTGTCGGTCACCGTCGATGACAGCGCAGGCGGACGCAGTGCGCGTGTCCATGCCTTCGTTGGTGCCGACGGCGTCCACTCGGAAACGCGAACGCGGGTCATCGGTGGGCCGGAGGCCAACTATTCCGGATACGTGGCGTGGCGTACGACGCTGAGCACGAACCTGCTCAGGGGCGCGCTGGCGCCGGACAGGACTACCCTGCTGCTGGCGCCGGGCCATCACGCCGTTTGCTATCCGCTCCCGCACCGGGGCCAAATCAACGTTGCGCTGTTCACGCACGAGAAGCCGGAGCGGCTTGGCGCGTCGCCGCCGCCCAGCGAACCGCAACTGCCGTGGGCAGCCCTGCGCTCACCGCAGTTCGATGCCATCACCGAGGCCGCAAAGGGCGCATGGGGCTACTGGGTGGTCGACCAGATCGATGCGCCGGAATGGCACTCCGGCGGCATCGGGCTGATCGGCGACGCGGCACACGCCATGCTGCCGTTTCAGGCGCAGGGTGCCGCCATGGCGATCGAGGATGCCGCCGTGCTGGCGCCCCTGCTGATGACCGATCTGGACGCGGAATCCGCCTTCCGGCACTACGAGACGATCCGGCGCAAACGCGTCGATCGCGTCCGGACAATTAGCAATTTCAACGGCTTTGCCTACCACCTCGAGTGGCCGTTCACGCTGGCCCGCAACGCTGTGCTCCGCCTGCAGGGGCCGCGCGGGCACTTCCGGCGGCTGGCCTGGCTGTACGACTACGACGCCGCGCCCGACCCGGCGATTGCACCGCCGCAACGTCCTGATGCGCCTACGGATAGTCGGCGGCGTTAGCGCTTGCGTGGGGGCTTGGTGGTGTGTCAACTGCCGCCCACGAAACGACCAGCAGAGCCTCATGGCCGTCCGCCGCGACTCCCCCTACACGCTCGCTTTTTTGCTCATCACCATCCTGCTCGACATGGTGGGATACGGCATCATCGTGCCGGTGTTGCCCGAGCTGCTGAAAGAGTTGACCGGCGGGAGCGTGGCGCAGGCTGCGGTAATCGGCGGTTTCCTGGTGTTCGTCTATGCGACGATCCAGTTTGTCTTCTCGCCATTCCTGGGCAATTTGTCGGACAGGTTCGGCCGCCGGCCCATTCTACTTATCTCGCTGCTCGGTATCACCTTCGACTACCTGATGATGGGGTTCGCGCCCTTCGTCTGGTACCTGTTCATCGGCCGCGTCATCTCCGGTATCGCGGGTGCCTCTGTCGCGACGGCAACCGCCTACATGGCGGACATCACGCCGCCTGAAAAGCGCACGCAGCGCTTCGGCCTCATCGGCGCGGCGTTCGGGCTGGGCTTCATCATCGGGCCGGTCATCGGTGGCGAATTGGGCGAGTTCGGACCCAAGGTCCCCTTCTATGCTGCCGCGGCCCTGGCCTTTGCCAACTTTCTCTTCGGCCTGTTCGTGCTGCCGGAATCTCTGGCGCGGAGCCAGCGACGGGCGTTCGACATCAAGCGCGCCAATCCGTTCGGGGCGTTCCTCTCGCTCAGGAAATATCCCGTCGTGCTGTGGCTGCTGCTTGCCCTGTTCGGCTTCACGATGGCCGCACAGGCGTTCCCGTCGGTGTACAATTACTTCACTATCGAGGTGTTCGCCTTCACCCCCTCGTCGATCGGCCGCACGCTGGGCCTGTTCGGCATCACCTTTGCGGTGTTCCAGGCCGTCGCGGTCGGGCCGCTGGTGAAGCGCTTCGGCGAGACGAGCGTAGTCATCCTGGGCATGATAGCGGCCGCCATCGCTTTCTTCGGGATCGCCTTCCTCAGCCGCCCGACTGAAAGCTGGCTTTACGTGCTGATTGTCGTCGGCGCCGCCAGCGGGCTCGCCGCACCAGCGATCAACGGCGTGATGTCACGACAGATCCCCGACAATTCGCAGGGCGAACTGCAGGGGGCGGTGAACGCTGCAAACTCGCTCGCAACCATCCTCGGCCCGCTGTTCGCGACGCAGATTTTCGCGGCCTTCACCTTCCATGGCGAAGGCGGGCTTTATTTCCCCGGCGCGCCGTTCATCATGGCCTCAGGCTGCGTTGTGGCGGCGGTGATCATTTTCACTTACGTCGCCCTGCGCTTCGACCTCGAGCACAAGCCCAGCATGGCGTCCAACCCGCGCGTACCGGGCATGTCGCCACCCGGCCAGATGAACATCCCGCAGCCCGACGACCCGGAAGACGACACGGAGAACGGCGACGGCGATCCGGAACCGGAAGAGCCGCTCCGACCGAAGTACTGAGCGAGTGAATCCGGGCGACTACTTCCCCAGCGTCGACGGCCAGGTGCCGTGCTGCTCGCCCTCGCGGTCTGTGAGAATGAAGCCGTGGGCGCCGAAGAAGTCGCGCTGGCCCTGGGTCAGGTTGGCAGTGCCCTGGGCCTGGCGATAGCTGTCGAAATAGCTCAGCGATGCCGACAGGCAGATCATCGGGAACTCGCCGAGCGCCGCAGCCGAGACGATCTTGCGCAGCGAAACATGCGCATCCTTCATGATGGTGATGAAGTCGGGGACCATCAGCAGGTTCTTGGCGCTGCCCTTGGAATAGGCCGCCGACATCTGGTCGAGAAAGCGCGAGCGGATTATGCAGCCGGCGCGCCAGATCTTGGCGATGGTGGCGAGTGGCAGGTTCCAGCCGTTCTCCTCGGAGGCCTTGGCCATCACCGCAAAGCCCTGTGCGTAGGAGACGATCTTGCCGGCGAGAAGCGCCTTCTCGAGATCGCTGAGATCGATGTGCCCGGTCGCGGCCGCGCGCCTGCCATAAACGGCCTCCGCGGCCACACGCTCTTCCTTGCGTGACGAGATCGAGCGAGCGGCAACCGCACCCTCAATAGCAGTCGCAGGGACACCGAGCTGCTGCGCCGCGATGGCGGACCAGACGCCGGTGCCTTTCTGACCAGCCTTGTCGAGGATCAGCTCGACCAGCGGCTTGCCGGTCTTGGGCTCGACGGCGGCGAGCACGTGGCCGGTGATTTCGATGAGGTAGGAGTTGAGCGGACCCTTGTTCCACTCCTTGAACACTTCCGAGGAGGCCTTCGGGTTCAGCCCCAGCCCATCGCGCATGACGCCATAGACCTCGGCGATCATCTGCATGTCGCCGTATTCGATGCCGTTATGGATGGTCTTGACGAAATGGCCCGCACCGCCTTCGCCGAGATAGGCGCAACAGGGCTCTCCGTTGAACTTGGCGGAGATCGCCTCGAGGATGGACTGGGCGTTCTTCCATTGCTGCTCGGCGCCGCCGACCATGATGGAAGGGCCGTGCCGCGCGCCCTCTTCGCCACCGGACACACCGATGCCTAGATAGCCGATGCCCTTGGGCTTGAGGTAGGCGAAGCGGCGGTTGGTGTCGGTGTAGAGCGAGTTGCCGCATTCGAGGATGGCGTCACCCTCCTCCAGCATCGGCAGCAGTTGCTCGATCATCTCATCGACGGGACTGCCTGCCTTGACCATGATGATGATCGAGCGCGGGCGTTTCACCGATTGGATGAAGGCCTTGATGTCGGCCTCGGGCACGATCTTGTTGTCGAGCCCCTGCTGTTTGGCCACCACCATGAAGTCGTCGATCTTGGAGGCCGTGCGGTTGTGCACCGCGATCGTGTAGCCCTTTTCGGCGATGTTGAGCGCCAGATTGGAGCCCATGACGGCAAGGCCGATCAGGCCGATTTCGGCAGACGACATAGATGCTCCTCCGGCAGGCAAAAGGCTTCTGGCTGGGGCGCTTTCTGGCATGGTGGCCTGGCCATTGCCAACGAAAAAGGGGCCGCTTGACAGCGCTTGCGGGCCGGTCCAGTCCGATAGCCGTCACGTCGCGGAGCGAGCGCAACATTGGATATCCTGTCGGCCTTCGGCCTTGCCGGAAAGCGCGCCCTGATCACCGGTTCGACCCGCGGGATCGGCTTCGCGCTCGCCAAGGCGCTGGCCGGCGCGGGCGCCGAAATCATCCTCAACGGACGCGATGCGGAAGCGCTCGGCGCGGCATCGGCCGAACTCGCTGATGCGGGCGTAAAGGTGCGCGGGGTGGCGTTCGACGTCACCAGCCGGGACAGCGTGGAAGAGGCCGTTACCTGGATCGAGGACGAAGCCGGCCCGATCGATATTCTCGTCAATAATGCCGGCATGCAGCATCGCGCTCCGCTCGAGGATTTTCCGGCCGACAAGTTCGAGCAGGTCATCGCCACCAACCTCACCTCGGTGTTCACCGTGGGGCAATTGGTGGCGCGCCGGATGATCCAGCGCAAAGCGGGCAAGATCATCAACATTGCTTCGCTGCAGGTCGAGTTCGCCCGAGCTTCGACGGTGGCCTATGCTGCCAGCAAGGCGGGAGTCGCCAACCTCACGCGCGCGATGGCGACGGAGTGGGGACGTCACGGCATCAACGTCAACGGCATCGCGCCGGGCTACATCAACACCGAGATGAACGCCGCCTTGCTGGCCGACCCAAAGTTCAACGCGTGGGTGGAGAGCCGTACGCCGATGGGGCGATGGGGCGAGCCATCGGAGTTGGGCGGGGCGGCGGTGTTTCTCGCCTCTGAAGCGGCGGCCTTCGTCAGTGGCCACATCCTCTATGTCGACGGCGCCTTTTCGGCGACGATGTAACGATGAGCGAACCTGCCTCCCGTGCCCGCATCATTGTCGCGATGGGCGTCTCGTCGAGCGGCAAGACGAGCGTGGGCAAGGCCATCGCGCGGCGGCTGCATGCACCGTTCCTCGACGGCGACGATTTCCATCCGCCAGCGAACAAGGCCAAGATGGCGGCCGGGACACCGCTGGTCGATGAGGATCGCTGGCCGTGGCTGGCTTCGCTGGCGCTGGCTCTTCACGAAGCCGCCGACGGCAAGGGCGTGGCCGTGGGCGCCTGCTCGGCGCTGAAGCGATCCTATCGTGATTTCCTCACGCAACAGGCTGGTGAGACGATCCTGTTCGTCTATCTCGAGGGAACGCAGGAGCTGATCGCGCAGCGCATCGCGAGCCGGCATCACGAGTACATGCCTGCAAGCCTGCTCGCGAGCCAGTTCGCGACGCTGGAGGCGCCGACCGCCGAAGAGAACGCCATTGCGGTGCCGGTGACGCTCAGCGTCGAGGCGATCGCCGATCGCGTGGTGAAGGCGACTGCCCACAAGTCGTTCAAGCGGAAGCAGTAGCCGCCGCTATTTGAGGAAGGCCGCGTTGACCCAGCCGTTGATCTCGGCGACGCCATTGCTGCTCAGCACCGAAACCAGCGCCCAATTGCCCTGACGCTCGACGATCTCGACCTTGGTGCCGTTGGCGAGAAGGCGGATCACTTCGTTGGCGGTCGAGGCTCCGGCACGCAGATTGAGCCCCTCAGCCGAGTTGACCTCGAAGCTGCTTGGGCCATCGTCAGCACGATCGCCGAACACCAGGGCGCGGAAGGTCGTCAGGTCGAATGCCGGACCCGGATCCCACTTGCGACCGCGCGAGATGTCTTCATGGCCGACGATCTCGTCGATGCCAAACGTATCGACCAGCGCCCGCGCGATGTCGGCCGCCGCGCGGACCTGCGCTTCGGGATACGCCTCCCATCCTATGGGTTGGCTTGAGCCATCCGGATTGCCGTAGGGATGGATGGCCAGCACCGGGTCGCTGATGCGCTTCTGCGTGTAGGTCTGCCAGCCGTCCGGCGTGCGCTTGAGGTAGCCCCAGTTGGCCATCTCGATGCCGAACGCGAACTGGTTGAGGCCGACGAGATTGCGCAGGTGCGACTTGCCGGCATGCCATGCGATCGTGTCCAACGGTACGCACTGGATGATGGTACCGTCGCGCTCCACCACCACATGCGCAGACGAGCCGGGGTTGTCCGGGCTCTTGAACCATTGCGCGCTCGATGCGGCGGTGCCGCCATAGGTGAAGTGCATCACAACGACCTTGGGTGTCGCCGCGAAGCCACCGCCAGTGTAGGGCGATTTCACAAAGTCGACCGCGGCTCCGCCAACGGTCACCCGGTTATTCTTGATCGCAACAGCCATGACTGCCCCCGCATTGTTCAGGGGCAGTAGCGGCCGATTGAATGACTCGATCAATAAAGTAGAAAACCGCTTCGGCGGTCGCCTGTCCGGTCTAACACCTAGGAACAGCGCTTGAGGAGGGCCAAAAGAAGAGGCAGAGAGCACGTTAAATATCCTTGACATTACGTTCGTCATATCGCACATGACGTTACGTTTTCTTGGCAAGGAATGCTTTTATGTCGTTTCGCGAAAAGACCGCCTGGATCGCCACGATCACCACGCTGGTGGTCTGGAGCTACTACTTCGTCGTGGTCTGGCAGGCGGTGAACGCAGGCGTCCTAAATGGGGACGGCATCCTCAAGCTCTTTTATGTGTGCATGGGAGCAACAATCGGTGTGATGCTTGGCGGCTGCCTGCTGGCGGCGCGGCTTGGTGGTCATGACTTCGGCGCCGTACCGGATGAGCGCGAGCGCGCCATCACCGGTCGCGCCACGACGATCGGCACGGTGCTGCTCGAGTGGATGGTGCTCGGCGTAGCCCTGTGGGGGTTGCTGAAGCATGGTTGGGTGGGGACAGCGTTCCCTGCCGACCCGCTCGGCAGCATGGCGGTGATCGTGGCCAATGGGCTGCTGTTCGCGCTGGTTCTGTCGAATGTACTGAGGGAAATCATCCTCATCGTGCAGTTCAGGCTGATGGACTGATGGCTCCGCTCCCGATCAGCAACACCATCCGGCGGCTGCGCTTCGACCACAACGAGATGACGCAGCAGGAACTGGCAGACCGGATCGGAATGACCCGGCAAACGGTCGCGGCCATCGAGCAGAACAAATATTCGCCCTCGCTGGAGGCGGCGTTTCGTATCGCGGAGGTCTTCGGCGTGCCGATCGGCGAGGTCTTCCAGTGGAAAGCCGGACGACCAGACGGCACCGCCTAGTCATCCCAAACCCCAATTCATTTCGGAGAAATCAGCCGATGAAAGCTATCGTCTATGAGCGCTACGGCGCGCCCGACGTCCTGACCCTGCGCGACGTCAACAAGCCCGTTCCGAAGGACAGCGAAGTGCTCGTCCGCATCAGCGCGAGTTGCGTAAACTCAGCCGACATTCGAATGCGCGCCTTTGACATTCCGCCGCCGTTCCAACTGCCAGCTAGGCTGATGCTCGGTTGGCCCACGCCAAAGAACCAGGTCCTCGGCGTGGACTTCGCCGGGACAGTCGAGACTGTCGGTGCGAACGTTACGCGGTTCCGCGCCGGCGACCGGGTGTACGGTCTTGCGGTCTATCGCTGTCATGCGGAATACCGGACGGTTCCCGAGACCGCCTCGATTGCCAAAATCCCCGATGGGGTCAGCGAGGAGGATGCTGCCGCCGTGGTGTTTGGCGGGCATACGGCGCTGCATTTTCTCAACAAGGCCGGCATCAAGCCGGGACAGCGCGCACTCATCAGCGGTGCATCGGGTGCGATAGGAACGATGGCCGTGCAGATGGCAAAAGCGATGGGCGCGGAGGTTGCTGCGGTAGCGTCTGGCCGCAACATGGAGCTGTTGCGTTCACTCGGTGCAGACCACGCTGTCGACTACACCAGCAGCGACGTCACCGAGAACGGCGTTCTCTACGACGTGATCTTCGACACGATCGGCACCTTGAGCTTCACCAAGGTCCGCGGCTCGCTGACGACGAACGGCTGTTTCCTAGGCGCCGTACTAAACGGACGCGACATGCTTCCGCATTTCGGCGCGACGCAACGGATCGTCGGCGGCGAGGCAGCCGGCACGCCGGCCGACATCGCCGCGCTGGTCAGGATGCTGGCGGATGGCACGCTGAGGGCGGTCATCGATCGCCGTTATCCGATGGCGCAAGCGGCGGACGCCCATGCCTATGTCGACAGCAAGCGGAAGCGCGGCGCGGTCGTGCTCAATATCGGCGTCTAGCGTGCGGGTATGGCCTGCACCGCGACGATGGAGCCGTCCATCGGGAAGTCGTCTCGATCCATGCCATGTGGCCACTCGCTCATGCCGCCGACGCAGTAGGACTTGATTGAGCGCAACGAGAGCATCGGCGCGGCGGGCAGTATGCCGCGCGCGCCGAACGGCGTTTCGGGCGCGACCGAAACGTCACCGACGGCGCGGCGATGCCGATCGACGCGTAGTTGAGGTCGCCCTTGAGGATGTTCAGCACGCCGTCGCCGGTGCCGAGTTCCGCCACCGGCAGCGCATCGAGGAACCGCGGGGCCGACCAGAACGGGTGGGCGGCGAAGCGCAGAGCCCCCTGCTCCACCGCTGCGTGCAGGCGTTGCATGAACGTGCCGCTCGAAGGGTGTGCAAGCAGTGCTTCGACGTCCGTTATCGTCGTGTCGGATACGAACATCGGCAGACGCTTGACGTGCAGCACGGTCTCGATCCCCGCCTCAGAAGCGAGGATGGCGAGGACAAGATCGGCCACGAACTCCCCGCCGAAATTGTCAGCAATGAGGTTCATACGGGTGATGCGCGCCAGAGCCGTGCCGAGGCGACCTCGCCCGACCTCGTAGCGGGCGGCAGCCACTGACAGTTGCGACAGATCGTGCGCGTTGGCATCGAGCGACAACGCTAGGGCTGCAGCGAGCGACGATGTGTGTGCGAGCGCACCGTCGGCCCATTGCAGATGCCGTTCGAGGTCGCGGTGCTTTGTGGCTCGAAACGGATCAGAGCCGGTTTCAGGGAAGCGGACGGCCTGCGCCATGCGGGCGTACATCCAGTATTCGAAATCGAAGAAGGTGGCTTCGCTGACCCGCTTGCCGTCGACCAGCGCAGGCAGCTCTTCCCACCCTGGCAGTGGCCAGTTGGCCAGATCCAGTTCGAGGATGCCGTCCGTTTCGACGATATTGCCCACGGCATCGAGAGCTGCGGCGGCTTCGCCCTGGTAGCCTGTCGCTGCGTTGCGAATGATGCCGGGTATGCGCTTGGCCAGCGTGGCCGATACGTACCCCTGGTAGCGCGCGAGGCTCAAAACCCGAAAGCGAATTGGCCGGTCGGGCTCGCGGCGTGTTCGAGCGCCAGCATCTTCATCTTGGCCGTCACGCCGCCCGGCGACGAGAAGCCGCCCGTGCGGCCGTCGGCGGCGAGAACGCGGTGGCAGGGGATGATCAGCGGAATCGGGTTGGCGCCCATCGCCTGCCCCACCGCGCGAGATTGCGCCACGTCACCGAGCGTGCGGGCGATGTCGCCATAGGTTGTGGTGGCGCCATAGCCGATCTTGAGCAACTCGGCGTAGCAGGCGCGATTGAACTCCGGCAGTTGGTCGAGGTCGAGCGGCACATCGGCGAAGTCGATCTTTTCGCCCTCGGCATAGCGGCGGATGCGATCGGGCAAACTGGCCAAAACGCCCTCGGGGAAACCGGGCACCGCGGGATCGCGCGAAATCCACATCTCTGTCTTGCGGCGATCGGCACCCGGCAGAGCGACACGCGCTACGCCCCGTTCGGTCCAGGCAAGGCCGAAGGTTCCAAGCGCAGTGTCGATCAGCGCGTATCTCATTGCGCCACGGGACCTCCCGGTGCGGTGTAGGGATTGCGGCTGGATGCACCGCCGGCCCAATTGGCGGCTCTTTCCTTGAGCTGATTGAACTTGCGCGACACTTGCGTGATCCGCTCGTCCCATGCCGGATCGGGCGTCTGCCCCTCAATGACGCGGAAGTAAACGTCCATCGTCGCGGCAATAGCGAAGGGCTCGATCAACGCAGCCTTGACCGCCCAGGCGAAGATCAGCGCGAAGACGAAGCCACCTGCACCCCACGCATTCGGTATCGCCCAGACAAGCGCCGAGGCCGGGATGAGCATGACGAGGAACACGATGAAAGACACGCCGTAGGTGATCAACGTGAGCCACGCCGCGTTTTTCAGCATGACCTTGTAGTTCTGCGCGTAGAGGACCAGCGCGGTCTGGGAGGATTGCCACGGGTTGGTCGCGGCGGTTCGGAAGGCGTAGCCGAGGATGACCTCATCGACGAGCCCCACCGAAAGGCGCAGGAAGGCTTTCACGACGCCAACTGCATTCTGCAACCCGGGGATGGGAAGCAGGGAAACGATGCCCTGCACCAGCCCGAGGATGGCGCCGACCACGCCCTTGATCAACTGGTCGACACCGAACAGCACGCTGGCCTCCGCGAAGCGCTCGCGCACCATCTGTGTGGCGTAGGTTATCTGCCCCTGCCCCTCCGGCACACCGCGGCCATCGATCAGTTCGACCAGCACGGCGATGTGACCGGCCTTGACGATGTAGAGAATGTATTCACGCAGGAAGTAGAGCGTTCCCGCCGTCAGCCCGAAGCCGATGAGGCCGCCCCAGAGCATTGAGCCTGCCCGGAAATCCATATCGCCGAAAGCACCCACGCCCCAGCCGACGCCCACGCCGACGCCGGTCACCAGCACATAAGCGATGGCGATACCGGCATAGACGATAATGCGAAAAACAATGAAGGGCGCCGTCTGCGCCATCAGGCCGAGCGAGCGGCCAATCGAAAAGTCCCACATGACGGGCCTCTGGAACCACGCAACTCCTTGCAAATCTAGGCCAGTGACAACGTTCCGTCCATCACGCCCGGCCGGTTGGCCACAGGGTCAGGTGAGCCAGACGGCAACAAGCGCCAGCACGGCCGGGACCGTCTGGATCAGCAGGATGCGGATACTGACCGTCGCCGCGCCGTAAGCGCCCGCGACAGCCACGCAGAGCAGAAAGAAGATTTTCACGGGATCGCCCGCCTCGCCGAGCCAGATGCCCCAGATCAGCCCGGCAGCGAGAAAGCCGTTGTACAGCCCCTGATTGGCGGCGAGCACCTTGCTTTCCCTGGCGAAAGCCTCGGTGGTGCCGAAAGCCTTGCGCCCGCGTGGCGTGTCCCAGAGAAACATCTCGAGCACGAGGATGTAGAGGTGAATGAGGGCAACTACGCCCGTGAGAATGGTACCGATCATGTTTGCCTCCGTTTGGCAGAGAGTAGCCCGGATGTCGGCGCGCCAAAACAAAAAGACCGCCCCGAAGGGCGGCCTCTTTTGGCACTGAGTGTCGTTGTCGCGTGAGCAATTCTCAGTGCTTCAGTGCGTCACGGGCGGCCTCTTTTGCGTCGCCCACTTTGCGCTGAACTGCGCCTTCTGCCTTGTCGAGCTTGCCGTCGACTTGCAGCTTAGCATCGCCGGTCACCTTGCCGGCCGCTTCCTTGATAGCGCCGCGAACTTCCTTGCCGGCGCCCTGAACCTGATCCTTGTGCATCGTGTGCTCCTTGGTTGGTTGCCGGGAAAACGCACAAAGCTTGCGTGGGTTCCCCGCCCCTCGCCATTCTTGTGGCTGTCGGAGTGCAGTCCTATGCTGCACGCGGGGCTGTCACAGGGGAACAAGATGTCCGGACGTTATTCGATCGAGGGTTTTGCCGGTTCGCTGATGCATCCCGGCCAAGCCGGCTACGACGACGCGCGGCAGGTGTTCAACGGCATGATCGATCGGCATCCGGCGGTGGTGGCACGGTGCACCCGCGCCAACGATGTCGTCGCCGCACTCAAGCTGGCGCGCGATACCGGCCTTCCTGTTTCGGTCTATGGCGGTGGCCACGGTCTCACAGGCTCGGCGGTTGTCGATGACGGCGTGTGCATCGACCTGCGAGGCATGAAGCGGATCGATGTCGATGCCGCGGCGCGGACGGTGCGCGTCGAGGGCGGCGCCAACTGGGGCGAGTTCGATGCGGCGACGATGCAGCATGGCCTCGCAGTCACCGGTGGCCGCAATGCAACAACCGGCGTTGCCGGACTGACGCTGGGCAGCGGCTCGGGCTGGATCGAGCGCAAATACGGGTTCGTCTGCGACAACCTCATCAAGGTCGAGATGGTGGTGGCGGACGGACGGCAGGTCGTTGCATCCGAGACCGAGAACCCGGACCTGTTCTGGGGCGTGCGCGGCGGTGGCGGTAATTTTGGCATCGTCACGGCATTCCACATCAAGCTGCACCCGATGGGCACGTTGCTGACTGGTCCGCTGATGTATCCACCACAGATGGCGGCGGCGGTCCTCCGCAACTATCGCGACTTCATGGCAACCGCGCCCGATGAGGTCTGCGGTGGCGTGGTGTTTGCGACGGCGCCGGACGCACCCTTTGTGCCGCCGCCGGCACGCGGCAAGCCCGTGGTGATGGTCAATGTCGTCTATGTGGGCGACATCGCAAAGGGCGAGAAGGTGCTGGCGCCGCTGCGCGCGTTCGGTCCGCCCGTGGCCGACCTGATTCATCCGGGTTCTTATCTCGAGGTTCAGGGCGGGCCGCCCAATCCGTGGGGCCAGCAGCAGTATTCGACGGCGGACTTCATGACTGGCTTGTCCGACGAAGCAATCGGCGTGCTCGCGCCGCAGGCGCTGACACCAATCTCTCCGGAGACGATCATCGTGATCATTCCGGGCGGCGGCGCGCCGTCGCGTGTGCCCGAGGAAGCAACGGCGTTCGGCGCGCGGAATGCGCCGTTCAATATCCACTATCTCGCGGCGTGGACCAACCCGGCGGACAACCCGGGCAACATAGCCAAGGTGAAGGCCATCGCGCAGTCGATGAAGCCTTGGGCGACGGGGCGGGTCTATCTCAACTTCATCAGCGACGTCGCCGAGGACCGCATCGTCGAGTCGTTCGGCGCCAAGAAGATGGCGCGGCTCAGGTCGCTAAAGCGCGAGTGGGATCCCGAGAACGTCTTCCGCAATAACCAGAACATCAAGCCGGCGGCCGTAGCGGCGGAGTAGTCCCGCCGCTGTGGTACTGGCCTCAGGCCGCGAGCCGCTTGGCGTAAGCCTTCATGCCGGCGGCGTGGTAATCGGAGAAGCCGGGAGCGATGGTCTCGTAGCGCGTCACGAAGTCCGGGTGACCGAGGTGGAGATCGGCCAATCCGGCGAAGGCGTCA
>JBEBHC010000427.1:0-1172 GCA_040081185.1 Devosia sp.
CGCGCCCGCGGCTCCAAGGTGACCGACGTCGTCATCCTCGTGGTGGCGGCCGACGACGGTGTCATGCCGCAGACGCGCGAAGCGGTCGACCACGCCAAGCTGGCGAATGTGCCGATCATCGTCGCCGTCAACAAGATCGACAAACCCGGCGCCAATCCCGAGGTGGTGAAGCGCCAGCTCGCCGACATCGGCCTGATGCCGGAAGCCTGGGGCGGCACGACGGTGTTCGTGGAAGTCTCGGCCAAGCAGAAGACCAACCTCGAGTCGCTGCTCGAGATGATCCTGCTCGTCACGGAAATCGGCGAGCTCAAGGCGAACCCGAAGCGCGCGGCGGCCGGCACGGTGCTCGAAACCAAGCTGGATCGCGGCCGCGGCCCGGTGGCCACGGTGCTCGTGCAGGACGGCACGCTGAACGTCGGCGACAACATCATCGCCGGTCCGGTCGTGGGCCGCGTGCGCGCGCTCATCGACGACCGCGGCCGGCCGACCAAGTCGGCCGGACCGTCGACGCCGGTGGAAGTGCTGGGTCTCGAGACCCTGCCCTCGCCGGGCGATTCGTTCCAGACGGTGTCCGACCCGGCCAAGGCGCGGCAGATCGCGATGTTCCGTCAGGCCAAGGCCAAGGAGAAGTCGCTGGTCTCCAAGGGCAGCCGCCTGACGCTCGAGTCGCTGCAGGCGCAGATGGCCGACGGCGCCATGAAGGAACTGCCGATCATCGTCAAGGCCGACGTGCAGGGTTCGGCCGAAGTGCTGGCCAACTCGCTCGACAAGCTGTCCACCGAGAAGGTGAAGGTCAAGATCATCCACTCGGGCGTCGGCGCCATCAACGAGTCGGACGTGCTGCTCGCCACCGCCGGCGGCGCCATCATCATCGGCTTCAACGTGCGGCCCGACCGCAACGCCGCCGACATCGCCGACCGCGAGAAGGTCGACATCCGCCACCACACGGTCATCTACAACGTGACCGAGGAAGTCGAGAAGGCCATGGCCGGCCTGCTCGACCCGACCTTCAAGGAAGTGCGCATCGGCGCCGCCCAGGTCCGCGACACCTTCAAGGTGCCGAAGGCGGGCGTCATCGCCGGCTGCATGGTCAGCGAAGGTGTCATCACCCGCAAGGGCGACGTCCAGGTGCGCCTCATCCGCGACGGCCAGATGGTGTGGGAGGGCAAGCT
>JBEBHC010000204.1:0-4648 GCA_040081185.1 Devosia sp.
AAGCAATAGACGCAGGCCACTGCAATCGGCTCAGTAGCCGGATCGGGCGTCCGGGCAGCTCGTATTCGCTCCCGGGCAGGTCGTGCCGTCGGGCCAGCGCTGGCGCCGACATCCGCGGGCTTGGCTGATGACCACGGTATTGCGGCCGGTCGCGCACAGCGTGGCCAATGCTCCGTCGCCGCCGGAAGGGCAGTCCGTCGCAGCAAGGGAACAAGCGGTCAGACATCCCGCCTTGCGCTGGTTATCGCGCGCCGCCGAACTCCCACGAGACGCGCAGGCGTGCGTTGCGGGGCTGGCCAATCGTGTTCCCGCTTCCGGAGTAGCGATAGTTGTTGCCCTGTATGTAGTCCTTGTCGAAGAGATTGTTCAGCGCCAATTGCGCCGACCAGCGGCGCGAAGTGTAGCCGGCGATCAGGTCAACGACCGTGTAGGCGTCTATCTCCCGTGTGGAGCCGTCGAATGTCGTGGGCTGGCTGCCCACGTGACGTATTCCGCCACCCATATTGAAGCCTCTCAGCGGCCCGCTGTCGAAACCCCTGACGACGAACAGGCTGGCTGTTTCGCGCGGTATGAATGTGCGGCGCGTATCGTTGAGGGCCGGGTTGCTGTCTGCGATGATCTTCGCGTCGAGATAGGTCAATGCGGCCAGCACCGTCACAGAGGGGGTCACCAGGCCCGACGCCTCCAGCTCCAGGCCCTGATGGCGCACTTCGCCTCCGGCGCGATAGGCATCACCGCCGCCAAACGGACTGTAGCCCACATAGATGGGGCTGTTTTTCTGCTCGATGCGAAATGCCGCGGCCGTCAGCAACAATGCGCCATCGAGCTTACGACTCTTGACTCCCGCCTCCCATTGCGATCCCTCCAGCGGCAGCAGCAGGTGCCCGTAGATGTCGCGAGCCGTCTGCGGAACGAACGAGTCGCTGTACGACACATAGGCATTCGACCGCTCGCGGAACTCATACGTCAACCCGCCACGCAGGCTCGTTTGCCGGTCGAAATTGACCGTAACCTGCGCATCGGCAGGCCCGCTGCGTTGCGTCGAATCCGACACGGAGGCTCCCGCCAGCAACGAGAGGCGCTCCGTCAACTTGAGGAGCGATTGCGCGGAGATGAGCTTGATCTCGTTGCGCGTGGTGAACAGTGCAGCCGTGGCGAGCGCCAACTGGCCGACCCGATCGTAAAGCCCCGCTTCACCTTCGCTCAGATTCACGCTGATGCTGTTGGCTGCGTCCGCGTACAAGCTCTCGCTGTCGGTATGTATGGATGTCGCCGCAACCGAGAGAAAGCTCCCTTCCCTGCCGAAGATCGGAAACCGCCATAGGCCGCTGAGGGAAGCCGCATGGGCCCTGGTAACGGCGTCATCCGACTCCGCCGCCATGTTGTAAGTCCCGTCATTGGCGATCGGGCCGTATGCGTAGGCGAGGTAATGCTCGGTCGATCTGTCCAGATAATCGGCTTTGGCGGAAAAACTCAGGCTCTCCGTTGCCGCGAAATCGGCATGCCCATTCAGCAGAGTGGATTCCTCATCCACCTGGTTCCGATCCGGATCACCCATGTAGAATCCGCGCGATACATCCGGGCGGCGCCCATCAGCATAGGACTTCAGGCCGTCATAACCCGTGTTGGAGCGCTTGGTGAAGGTCGCGCGGATGGCGGCAGAGATCTTTCCATCACCGGAGTATTCGAGCCCGGCATAGCCACCCGAATCCTCGTGATCGACGTGATGCACAAAGCTGTCACCGGCATCGTACAGAGCCGCGCCGACGCCGCGCAGGGACCCGGCACCATTGAGCGGGCCGCCTCCTTCAGCCTCGATGCGGTAAGAGTTCCAGCTGCCTGACTCCGCGGCGAGCCGGCCGCCAGTCAGTTTGGGCGCATGTTTGGACACTAGGTTGTAGAGCCCACCGGCGTTGGCGACACCATACGTCACCGACGATGGGCCCTTGACGATCTCGACCCGATCGAAAAACGAATACTCCGGCCGGTAATACAGCGGCGTCGGCAGTCCGTCGACATAGTAGGAATAGAGACCGCTGGTGAGGAACCCGCGGATGTACTGGAGCGAGCTTCGACCAACCTGCTCGCCGCCGTCGGCCATTCCCGCGACATATTTGTCCAGATCACCGGGTTTCCTGATGCCGGCCGCCTGGATGAAATCCGCGCTCAGCAGCGTGATGGACTGCGGCACCGCCTCGATCGGCAACGGCAGGTTGGTGGTGCCGCTGGTGTCCGCGTCGAGAAATCGATAGGGAGCGGCGGTCACGACGACATCTTCGACTGACGCGCTTTCGGCTGTTGCGGCGGGCGCAGAGGCCTGGGAGATCCGGGTCGAAGTCGGGGAAATCCGCACCGTCCGCTCATTCACGAAGTCAAAATCGAGCCCGGTGCCTCGCAGCAGTTCCGCCAGGGTGTCCTGCGCCGACAGACCGGCCTGGGCGCCGTGGGTCTGCAGGCCGCGGGCGATTTCGGCGCGGTAAATGAGTTGCAGGCCGGATTGCGACGAGAATTTCTCGAGCGCGTCCGCCAGAGGCTGAGGCTCGACCGCTTTGGCCAACACTGCTGAATCCGCCCAGGCGCAGCGCACAGGCCCCATCGCAAGAACCAGCGCCGTCCCCAGACACAACGAACGAATGCAGTATCCCATGATGCTTGGACTCCCCGGGCAGTTTGCTACGCGGCAGTGGTCACGCCGCCGTTTTTTGTCGACCCTTAGAGCGGGAATCTCGAAAAACCGGGTACCTCACAGCGACTCGATTCTTATCGGCAAATCCGTTGCCGCATCTATTTGCGATCAAGAGTGATCGTGCCGTCCGGTTGCGGCATGACCTGCACCGCTTCGAAGCGCTGCAGATACTCGACGAGCGACACAGGATCGCTGGCATTGAAGGCACCGCTGATCAGCAACGCCCCGAGCGCCACATCGTCGATTCGCAATGTCTTCGCGTTGTAGCGATTGAATTCGGCGACGACGCTTGCGAGTGTCTGCTCGCGAAACACCAGGCGCTTCTCGCTCCAGGCTTCAACCTGCTCAACCGTCGGGCCGGCGCCCGCGAGCAAGCCACCGGAGGCGCTGACTGCGGCGCGCTCGCCAGCACCGAGCTCGAGGCGCGCGGATTCTTTCACTCCGGATCTGGTGTGAGTGGCTGCGGCGTCCACGACAACACCGCGCCCTCGGGAAATCAAAGCCGCGGCATCACCACCGCTGACTTCGACACGGCCTTCCAGAACCGTCACCGCAGTCTGGGTGGGCGACACTTTGACGTTGAACACGGTGCCGAGCGCACGTACGACGATCCGATCGGCGATCACGATGAACGGGCGGCGCGGATTCCTGGCGACATCGAACCGTGCCTCGCCGCGGACCAGCTCGATGCGCCGCTGGGCAGCCCCGAGCGTCACACGTACCGCCGACTGCTCGTTCAAATGAAGCACTGAACCGTCGGCCAGTTTCACGCTGCGCTCTTCGGTCGGACCGGTGGCAAAGCGCGGGTTGTTCGTGTTCCAGTCGTGATACCGCCACGCGCCGAGGGCCAGCCCCACGGCCAGGAGCGCTGCCGCGGCGGCTGCCATGCGACGGGTGCGAATACCCCGGCGATTCCCAGCGGCCGGTGCCTTCGCGTCCGGCCGCTGCAGGAACGCTATGACGTTGCTACGATCGTGCGAGGCGCGCGCTGCGGCACTCAGTGCGGCGCTGGAATACTCGCCCTGCGAGGCCGGCGCCGCCGCCGTCCACAACTGCAAGACTTGCAGGTATTCGCCGACATGATGCGGCGAGCGCCGCAGCCAGTCGGCAAAATCGGCCCGCACGGCCGGATCCTCAGGAGAATCCTTCAGACGCACGAACCAATCGACCGCTTCTGCGGCGACGTCTGTGAGAGCGCTATCGTTGTCGCTGCGATCCATCGCTGTCACTCCCTTACCCGCAGCCGCGCACGGCAATGCTTCAATCCCGCCAATAGATATTTCTTCACCATGCTGGATGAGATGCCAAGTACCGCGGCGATCTCGTCGTAAGTCATGCCGTCACGCCGATGTAGTATGACCACGGCGCGGCACTTCGGTGACAGCTCGGCCAGCACCTTGTGCAGCTCCCGCCCAATTGCCACATTGTCCGCCAGGCGGTCCAGACCAACGCCGTCAGCCCGCTCCGCGGGCTCAGCCGCCCACCGGCGCAGACCATCGAGATCCGAGCGGCGACGCAGCTCGAACTCGTGCAGCAGATTGGCCGCGACGCGATAGAGGTAGGCCTGCGGGTTCTGGATGAGGTCTTTGCGTTCCAGGCGCAGCAGCCGCACGTAGACCTCCTGCGTCAGATCGCGCGCATCGGCGGCCGTCCTCACCCGGCGGGAAAGATAACGCAGCAAATCGCCGCCGTGATCAGCGGCAAGCTGCTCGATATATGAGTTGGCCGTGCGGTTCATTTTGTCGATCGGCGTACCCGCGCCGGCGCAGTCTAGCCCCCGCAGCTCAGCAGCTGGTGTTTACCGTGCCTATAGAGTGGATTGGCGGGGAAATCGGGCACCCAGGGCCTGTCGATCCCTCCTGGCCGGCGGTGACCGGATCGGCATTACGCTCATCGCCGGCCATGCGCATACTTGATGCGCATACATGATCCACATATCATTGACACCCCTCACCTGATGGG
>JBEBHC010000064.1:0-17235 GCA_040081185.1 Devosia sp.
CGGGCTATCGAGCGCTTCGCGAATGCCGAGCGCGTCGTGGTCGAGACGTTCCTGCACGTGATCCGAAACGACTCCGTGCAGGTCGCGGTCCTTCCGGACGGTACGACCTTCGATTATCCACCCACGTTGCAGATTGCGAACTATCGCGGCGTGCACACGAGCAGCATTGAAGACGCGAGCGATCCAGCACCAGCCGCCGTCCGTAATCTCGCACTGGCTTCCGCCGCAGCAGGAGCGGCGAAAGGCTTCCGAGGCGTGTGTGGTTTCGACGTTCTTACAGACGGCTCGGGCGGATCCTTCGTGGTCGACCTCAACTTCCGCATCTGCGCATCGACCGGGCTGGTGCTGCTCGCGCCGGAACTGATGTCGGTCCGAAACCGACCGGTGATCCAGCAGGTGACCGCCTATTTCGGCGGCAGCGCCGACGACTTCGCGCGAGCCGTCGCGCCTGAAATCGCCAGCGGAGCATTGGTGCCGATTGCGAGCTTCGATGGTCCGATGGCCGGCCAGGGTAGCAGTGAATTCACCTTGCTGCTGTTCGGTCGCGAGCGGCGCGAGACCGAGCTGCTCATGCGTAGTCTCAATCGACGGGGGGTCAACTTCAAAGGGTGGGAGGCACCTTTTTGGCAGCAGGCGCAGCAACGCCTCGCCCACCTCATGCGCAAACGTTAGCTCGAGAGCCTGCCGGCGAGTTCATCCAGCGACTGGATGCAGCTCTGGATTTCGGAGCGCAGCTGCCGTTTCTCAGTGGCCGACATTGCCGTCTTGGAGCCGGGCCGAAGGTCGAGTGCTGCCGCATCGACGAGCCCCCTGATCTCCCGCTTCACACGGGCGACTTCGGTGGTCGTGGGCATGGCGCTCTCCTCGGACTACTGCACTCGGTGGATGCTGTAGCCTTTGGCGCGCAGCAGCTCCACCACGCCCTTGTCGCCGACGAGGTGCGCGGCGCCGACGATGATCAGGTCGTTTTCGTTCGCTGCCAGCATCGCTTCGATGGCCGGAATCCAGTTGGCGTTCCGGTCGAACAGGACCAGTTGCATGGCTGCCGCGTCGCCAAGTTGGGCGTCGTCACCGAGCAATTCGAGCAGCGCTTGATCATCGCCGCTCTCCCACGCAGCGACGATTTCGTCCAGGCCGGTGCCGGAAGGCGCCGACTCAACGGCGGTCTGGACAAGGAACTGGAGTTGCAGGTCGTCGGGCATGTTTGAAATGATGGCGATCTGCTGGGCCGCCGTCTCGAGGTAGCCACGGCGTTCGCGCGGCACTTCGCGCTGGACCGTCATTTCCACGCCCGAGCCGAGTTGCGCACCGCCCGCGTTGACCGATTGGCCCTCGATCATCATCGAGATGAACCAGGGGCGATACGTCTGCGCCTGTTCGAGTGTCATGCCGAGCGGCTCGATAGCCGCACCGACTGCACCTGCCTCGTCGGGGCTCAAATTGTCCTGCCACCGCTCGCCAGTTGTATTGAACGCCCCGGTGACCAGCTGGAACGCCATGTAGAGTTGGTTGAAGAAGCCGATATCGGCCTCGAAATAAACCTTGTCGGCACCGGCAAGCGCCGTGTCGAAAGCAGGCGTTCGCCATTGCTTGCCTTCAGGCAGGACATGCACCGACCCGAACAGCGTCACCTTGCTGTCGGCATCGCTGATTTCCCATAAGGCGGGTGCCGCTTGGGTCGCGGAAACGCTCAGCAGGCAGAAAGCGGCGCTCAGCAGGAGCGTCCGCATCGCCTCAATGGGTCCAGGGCGTCTTGCGGTCGGCGCGGAAGTTATCGGAATAGGTTGTGCGCTTGGGGCTGCTCTCGTGCGCCGGTTGCACCGAATAGGGGATGCCGTTGCGACGTGCGTAAGTCTCGGCTTCTTCCAGCGTCTCGAATGTCAGCCGGACTTGGGCACGCGTGTCGCTCGATGCGGTGTAGCCCATCAGCGGCTCGATCTCGCGAGCGCTTGCCGGCTCGTGAACCAGCACCCAATCCTTGGATTTGCCGCGGCCCGACTGCATGGCGTTTGGCGCGGGACGGAAGATGCGTGCCGTCATAAATCCCTCGTGGCGTGGTCGGGGCAAAGTGATTCGAACACTCGACCCCCGGTTCCCAAAACCGGTGCTCTACCAGGCTGAGCTATACCCCGAAAACCAGTGCCATCCGATACCCGACCCGCCCTCAAAGGGCAAGGCAGGAGGCGGTTGACGTCGGCTGCCAAGCCCTTAGAGCATAGAGCGATGAACGATCTTTCAAGGCCCTGGCCGCTCGGGCTGAACGGCGCGCGCTGGTGGGTTCCCGCTGTCGGTGCCCTGTTCATCCTCGCGGTTGCACTCAGCATCGACCGGGAGGCGATCGGGTGGGCATCGGCCTGGCCGCAGTCTCTCCGCGACGTCATGGCCGACCTCACCCGGTTCGGCGAGTCGGACTGGATCCTTATCCCCGCGCTGGCGCTGTTCCTTCTGATGGCACTGCTGTCGGTTCTCGTGCCGTGGCACCTCATGCGTCTGCTTCTGCGTGAGCAGGCAGCGACGTTCGCGTTCATTTTCCTCGGGGTGGCGGTTCCGGGCCTCACGGCCAGCGTGCTGAAGGGCATCATCGGTCGAGCTCGGCCGATGCACCTCGACACCGCGGGCCTGTTGGGTTTCCGGATCAACTGGGACGACTGGACGTTCCAGAGCTTTCCGTCGGGCCACGCCACGACAGCCTTTGCCCTTGCGGCAGTGCTCGGCTTTCTCAGCGCTCGCTGGTTCGTCCCGGCGCTGGTGTTCGCCGCCGGCATTGCGGTTTCGCGGGTTGCCCTCGGCTTTCACTATCCGAGCGACGTCCTCGGCGGGGCGGTGCTTGGGTTGCTGGGCGCCTACTGGATCCGCAGTCTGTTCGCGTCTCGTGACGTCTTGTTCCGTCGGCAGCTCGACGGGACAATCCGGCTGAAGCCGCTCGTGGCGCTCAGGCGCTACATCGCCCTTAAGCGGCGACGTAGCGTGCCAGCGCCGCGCTGAGATCGGCCTTGAGGTCGTCGACGCCTTCCAAGCCGACATGCAGGCGCAGCATCGGGCCGGGCTCGGTCCACTTCACCGCGCTGCGGGTCTTTTCGGGCGTGATCGGCAGGCACAGGCTTTCGTAGCCGCCCCACGACCAGCCCATGCCGAACAGTTCCATGTGATCCAGCATCGCTGCCAGCGCGGCGCGCGGCTTGGGATCGAGCAGGAACGAGAACACGCTGCCGGAGCCGGTAAAGTCCCTTTTGAAGATGGCGTGGTCCGGATGGCTGGGTAGACCCGGATGGATGACCCGCCGCACGCCGGCCTGACCCTCCAGCCACCCGGCCAACTCGACAGAGCGTGCCGAGTGCTCCCTCATGCGAAGGGGCAGGGTACGCAGCCCCCTGGCGGCCAGGAAGCAATCGTCGGGGGACGCGCAAAGGCCAAGCCGCAAATGCGTGTCCTTCAGCGCGCTCAGAGTGGCCTGATTGGCCGAAACGGTGCCGAACATCGCGTCGGAATGGCCGACGAACATCTTGGTGCCGGCGTGGAGGACCAGAGCCGCACCGAGGGCCAGCGGCTTGAGGTAGAGCGGAGTTGCCCAAGAATTGTCCACGATGACCTTGATCGCGCGCGGTTTGGCCGCTGCGACGATGGCGGGCAGGTCCTGCACCTCGAAGGTCAGCGAGGCCGGGCTCTCGACATAGATCGCCTGCGTATTGTCGCGGATCAGCGACGCGATACCAGCACCGATGCGTGGGTCGTAGTATTCGACGGTGATGCCGAAACGCTCCAGCACACCGGTCGCAAAGCGACGGGTCGGCTGGTAGGCGCTGTCGGTGATGAGCACGTGCCCGCCGGCGGAGGTGACCGCCATCAAAGCCAGCGAAACTGCAGAAAGGCCCGACGGGCATAGGACGGTTCCAGCCGCTTCCTCAAGCTCGCTGACGGCCTCCTCGACCGCCGCAGACGACGGATTTCCGGTGCGGCCGTAGTCGAAGCGCGGCGCAGTGCTTTCGAGGTCGTCCAACGTTCTGAACAGGATGGTCGAGCCGCGATAGACCGGCGTGTTGACCAGACCAAAATGGCGTTCTGGATGCCGTCCGCTATGCGTTGCGATCGTTTCCGGGGAGGGCGTTCTGCCGCCTGTTTTGTCGCTCATTTCACCGTCCTGCCCAAAAATCGATCAGGCTAACCACTTGACCAAAAAACAGACAGGAATGCTGTCGCAATCCTGCCATATCGCTTGACGTATCGGTCAATTGCCGTTTCGATGCAATCAGCATCACCCGCCAAATGGGGCGAGGTGCCGCCGGTGCAACACAGAAATGCATCGGCCCCGACAGGGTCAGGAAACAAAGGGCACTACATGAACAAGACACTTATTTCGTTCGCTGTTTCGGCCGTACTCGGCCTGACGGCGACCGCTGCTTTTGCGGATACACTCTCGGACGTCAAAGCCCGCGGTTATCTGCTTTGCGGCGTCTCGGAAGGCACCGCCGGCTTCGAGACTCCCGACGCCGACAATGAGTGGAGCGGCATCGACGTCGATTACTGCCGCGCCATAGCCGCCGCGATCTTCAACGACGCCAAGGCCGTCCGTTTCGTCACCACGAACTCGACCGTGCGCTGGCAGGTTCTGGCTTCGCGCGAAGTCGACATCCTGGCGCGTACGTCGACCTGGACGATGACCCGCGACACCACGCTCGGACTGAACTTCGTCGCGCCGATCTACTACGACGGCCAGGGCTTCATGGTGAAGGCCTCGACCGGCATCAAGTCGGCACTCGATCTGGGCGGCGCTACGCTCTGCATCGAAGCCGGTACGACGACCGAGTTGAATGCCGCCGACTACTTCGCGGCTAACAACATGGAATACAATCCGGTGACCTTCGTGTCGCAGGATGAGGCCTACAAGGCCTACGAAGAAGGCCGCTGCGACGCCTTCACGACCGACCGTTCGGCGCTCGCCGGCAACCGCCTGCTGCTCGCCGTGCCGGACGATCACGTCGTTCTGCCGGAAGTGATCTCCAAGGAGCCGCTGACCTCGGTGGTACGTCAGGGCGACGACCTGTGGTTCAAGATTGCCCGTTGGGTGTTCAACGCCCAACTCGAAGCCGAAGAACTCGGCGTGAGCTCGGCCAATGTCGATGAGATGCTGGCTTCCGAGAATCCCTCGATCAAGCGCCTGCTCGGCATCGAAGGCGACTTCGGTACGCCGCTCGGCCTCGACAAGGATTGGGCCTACAAGATCATCAAGAACGTCGGCAACTATGCCGAAATCTTCGATCGCAACGTCGGCAAGGGTTCGCCGATCGGCCTCGAGCGCGGCGTGAACGCGCTCTGGAAAGACGGCGGCATCCAGTACTCGCCGCCGATCCGCTAAGCACATCTTCTGGGCCCCGCCGCGCAAGCGACGGGGCCTTAATAGTGTCGCCCGTGACTAGTCGGGCACCCTCCAGGGCAGTGGCGAGGGACTTTTATGGCAGTGGATACCGCTGGGGGCTTCGAGCCACCCAGGACCGCCTTCTACAACGATCCGGTCATACGCGGACTTCTCTACCAGGCTATCGTGATCCTGATCGTGATCGCCGGGTTCTACTGGCTGATCACCAACGCGATCACCAACCTGCGGGCTCAGGGCAAGACCTTCGGCTTCGACTTTCTCTGGAACACGGCCGGCTTCGACGTCAGCTTCAAGCTGATCCCGTTCGACCGGGCATCGACCTATCTCGATGTGTTTAAGCTCGGCCTCGTCAACACGCTGTTCGTGTCGGTGATTTCGATCGTGATCGCGACAGTGCTCGGGTTCATCCTTGGCATCGCGCGGCTCTCCAAGAACTGGCTCGTAGCCAATATCGCCGGCGCTTACGTCGAAATCAGCCGCAACATCCCGCTGCTGCTGCAGTTGTTCATCTGGTACTTCGCCGTGCTCAAGGTGATGCCGCCGGTGAAGGAAAGCCTGAACTTCAACAACCTGTTCTTCCTCAACGGGCGCGGACTGTTCGGGCCACTGCCGATATTCGACGAGCGCTTCGTGTTCGTCCTGATCGGCCTGGTGGTGGCCGTGGTTGCTGTGATCGTGATGCGCTCCTGGGCCAAAAAGCGCCTGGAAGAGACTGGCGAGCGGTTCCCGGTTTTCCTGACGGCGATCGGTATCCTGATCGTCCTGCCGGTGCTGGTTTACTTCCTCTCGGGCACGCAGGTCGGATGGAACGTTCCTGTCCTCGGCGGCTTCAATTTCAAGGGCGGCTTTGCGGCGCCGCCGGAACTTACGGCGCTGATCCTCGGACTGTCGCTCTATCACGCCACTTTCATCGGCGAGAACGTGCGAGCGGGTATCCAGGCGGTCAGTCACGGGCAGACCGAGGCCGCCCAATCGCTCGGGCTGCAGGACAATGACCGGCTCCGCCTAGTCATCATTCCGCAGGCGATGCGGGTGATCATTCCGCCGACGACCAGCGAGTATCTGAGCTGCACCAAGAACTCGACGCTGGGTGCTGCTATCGCATTCCCTGAACTGGCATCGGTGTTCTCCGGTACTGCGCTCAACCAGGCTGGCCGCGCCATCGAGATCGTCGGAATGACGATGGCCGTGTACCTGACGTTCTCGCTCATCACGTCGTTCCTAATGAACATCTACAACTCGCGCGTCGCGCTGGTCGAACGGTGAGGGCGGCGCGATGACCGACGACAGCCTGCTCTACGTTCGCGCCAGCGAGGCGCCCAAACTACCGCCGCCGGGACGCACGACCGGCGTCGTTCACTGGTTGCAGACCAACCTGTTTTCGAGCGTCAGCAATACTATCCTGACGATTGCGACGGGCCTCTTCCTGCTGTGGCTCATCCCGCTGCTCTACAATTTCCTCATCGGGAAAGCGGTGTTCAACGGCACGATGGACGACTGCCGAGCCGAGACGTTCGGTGCCTGCTGGGTGTTCGTGAAGGCCCGCATCAACATCATGTTCTACGGGTTCTATCCCGTCTCCGAGATCTGGCGGCCGAACCTTGTCTTTATCGTAGGCCTGCTGCTGGTCATCCCGCTGCTGATGCCCAAGGCGCCGTACAAGGTCGCCAACCTCCTCGTATTCTTCATCGTGTTTCCGATCCTTGCGGTGATCCTGCTGGTCGGCGGCTGGTTCGGGCTTGAGCCGGTGCCGACCGACAAATGGGGCGGGCTGATGCTCACCCTGGTGCTGTCCGTGGTGGGTGTCGTGGGGTCGTTCCCGATCGGCATCCTGCTGGCGCTCGGCCGCCGGTCGTCGCTGCCGATCATCAAGACACTGTGCATCCTGACGATTGAACTCTGGCGCGCCGTCCCGCTGATCACGGTGCTGTTCATGGCGTCGGTGATGCTGCCGCTGTTCGTCCCCAACGGCGTCACGATCGACAAGGTGCTGCGCGCCATGGTCGGCATCACGATCTTCTACGGCGCCTACATGGCCGAGACGATCCGTGGCGGCCTGCAGGCGCTGCCGCGCGGGCAGTATGAAGCCGCAGCCGCACTTGGCTTGAACTATTGGAAATCGACGCTGTTCATAGTGCTGCCCCAGGCCCTGCGCATCGTGATCCCCGGCATCGTCGGCAACTTCATCTCGCTGGTGAAGGATACGTCGCTGGTGGCGGTTATCGCGCTGTTCGACCTGATCAACGCGATCAACCTCGCCGGCTCCGACGCGGAGTGGGCGTCGCCGACCAAGTCGTTCACCGGCTATTCCTTCGCCATCATGATCTTCTTCGTCTTGTGCTTCTCGCTGTCGCGCTACGCCAAGTACATGGAAGATCGTCTCAACACCGGACACAAGAGGTAGCCATGTCGGTCGCTGAACGGACAGACGACGGCATCGACCGCTCGAACATGAAAGTCTCCAAGAGCGAGGTCGCGATCGACATCGTTTCGATGGACAAGTGGTATTCGGACTTTCACGTCCTGCGCGACATCAACCTGCGCGTCATGACGGGCGAACGGATCGTCATTGCCGGCCCGTCCGGTTCGGGCAAATCGACGCTCATCCGCTGCATCAACCGGCTCGAGGAGCACCAGAAAGGCAAGATCGTCGTCGACGGCATCGAGTTGACCAGCGATCTCAAGAAGATCGACGAGGTGCGGCGCGAAGTCGGCATGGTATTCCAGCACTTCAACCTGTTCCCGCATCTGACGATCCTGCAGAACCTCACGCTCGCGCCCATCTGGGTGCGCGGCACGCCCAAGGCAGAGGCCGAGCAGACGGCCATGCACTATCTCGAGCGGGTGAAGATCCCGGAGCAAGCCAACAAGTTCCCCGGCCAGTTGTCGGGTGGCCAGCAGCAGCGCGTGGCGATCGCGCGATCGCTCTGCATGAATCCCAAGATCATGCTGTTCGATGAGCCGACTTCGGCGCTCGATCCGGAAATGGTCAAGGAAGTGCTCGAGGTGATGATCTCGCTGGCCGAGAGCGGCATGACGATGCTGTGCGTCACCCACGAAATGGGCTTTGCCCGGCAGGTCGCCAACCGGGTGATCTTCATGGATCAGGGCCAGATCATCGAGCAGAACGAGCCCGAGGAGTTCTTCTCGAACCCGCGGCACGAGCGTACCAAGCTCTTCCTCAGCCAGATCCTGCACTGAGCCACAGCGCTGGCATGCGGCCCTGCGGCGCTTGACCCGTCGGACCCGGCCGTGAATATGCGGCCGGTGGCTGGAAGGAGTAGGCGCTTGCCGACTGTTTTGCGGAGTGTTGCAACAGCCCTGGCATGCCTATGGCTTTTTGCGATGCCCGCCGTCGCGCAAGACATCGCGCCTGCGGGCCCCACCCTTGCGGCCATCAAGGAACGTGGGCACCTGATCTGCGGCACTTCAGATCCGTTGCCCGGCTTCGCCCAGCTCAGCGCCGAGGGCCGCTGGAGCGGGTTCGATGTGGACTTCTGCCGCGCCGTCGCCACGGCGGTGTTCGGCGATGCCAGCAAGCTTGAGTTCCGGGCTTTCTCAGGCGACAGCCGTTTTGCCTCCCTGCAGACGGGCGCCATCGACCTCGTGGCGCGCAACGCACCGTGGACGCTGCGGCGGGACAGCTCCTATGGCGCCAGCTACGTGGCGACGTCGCTGTTCGACGGACAGGCAATCATGGTGCCGACCTCGCTGGGCGTCGTGTCTGCCTATCAGCTCGACAAGGTCCGCATCTGCGTGATCGACGAGGGAGAGGACCCGATCAACCTCGATACGTTCTTCTTCGAAATCCAGGCGGAGTTCACGCCGGTCTTCTACGAAGATCGCGAGGACTTGGCCGTGGCTTACCAGAGCGGCCTCTGCGATGCGGTCTCGGCATCTGCGAGCTGGCTCAACGCGATCCGACGCGGTCTCGCCGATCCGGGGGCCCATCGCATCCTGCCGGAGCGCATCGCCAAGGGCACGTTCGGCCCTGTGGTACGCGACGGTGACTCGCAGTGGTTCGATATCGTCAAATGGACGCTGTACGCACTGATCGATGCGGAAGAGGCTGGGGTTACATCGCTGAATGTCGGCTCGCTGGAAGCCGCCAAGACGCATCGCATTCGCAGGCTGCTTGGGCTCGAAGGCAGTTTCGGGCCGGGGCTCGGGCTCGACCCGCGATTCATCCGCAACGTCATCGCGCAGGTCGGCAACTACGGCGAAATCTTCGAGCGGAATTTCGGTGCCTCGACCGGTGCGGCGGTGCCGCGCGGGCAGAACTCGCTGTGGATCAACGGCGGGCTGCTCATCGCCCCCAACGTCGAGTAGTCAGGCGAAGAGGACCGTCACGCGGCGGTTCACCGCGCCCTTCTTCTCGATCTTGCCCAGTCTCAGCGGACCGATCTCGGCCGTTCCGGCGACATGGGTGCCGCCGCAGGGCTGCAGATCGATATCGCCGATACGAACCAGCCGAACGCGCCCCTGACCCATCGGTGGACGTACCGTCATCGTCTTGATCAGCCCCGGATTGGCCAGCAACTCGTCATCGGTGATCCATTCCGACGTGACCGGCAGGTTGGCCTCGATCAAATCATTGAGGCGAGCCTCACGTTCGGGAAGATCGGTAGGCACCTCAGGCATGTCGAAATCCACGCGGCCTTTTTCCTCGCCCACCGCCGCGCCGGTGATAGGGAAGGGGAACACGACCGTCACCAGATGCAGCGCTGTATGCATCCGCATCAGCCGGTAGCGCCTCGCCCAGTCGAGGCTTGCCGTAATGGCGTCACCCGGTGCAAGCGCAGGTTGGCCCTCCGCCGGCACATGCACTATCGCGGTCTTGTCGCCGTCGGGATGGATAGTGTTGGCGATCTGGACGACACGTCCATCGGCAGTTTCGAGCCGCCCGGTGTCGCCCGGTTGACCGCCCGAGTTGGCGTAAAAGATCGTCCGGTCGAGAACGATGCCGCCCTCCGGCGTCACCTCCGTGACAGCGGCCTGCACTGTTTCAAGGTAACTGTCAGCGCGGAAAACGAACTCAGTCATGCCTGCCTCACAGGATCGGCGAGAGCAGCCGGGCCGCTTCGGTCATGAAGCTCATCACCGGCCCCGGCCGCACGCCGCGCGCATCGAGATCGACTTTCTTGGCCGCCGCAAAGTCCTTCTTCAGCATCTTCTCGATGTCGCCGATCATCCGCTCGTGAGTGAACCACATGGTGACTTCGAAATTGATGCGGAACGAGCGGTTGTCGAAGTTCACCGTCCCGACGCCGCCGATGCGATCATCTACCAGGATGACCTTTTCGTGCAGGAAGCCGCTGGGATAGCGGTAGATGCTGATGCCGTGCTCGATCATGCGATAGGCGTGCGCGATGCTCGCGAGCCAGACTATGAGATGGTCGGGGACCTCAGGGATCAGTATGCGGACATCGACGCCGCGCAACGCCGCCGCGTAGAGCGCGGTTTCCATAGACGTGTCGGGCACAAAATAGGGGCTGACGATCCACAGCCGCTCCTTCGATTGCCCGATGACGTCGTCGAAGGCGATGGCGCAGCTTTCCAGTTTGTCCGCTGGTCCGGTGGGCATGATGAGCACGGTCTGGTCGCCTGCGACCTCGGTCGAGGCGTTGATGCCCTTGATCTCCTCGCCCGTCGCCCATTGCCAGTCTTCGCGGAAGCTGAGGTCGGCGGCCAGGACCGCCGGTCCCTTTATTCGCACATGCGTGTCGCGCCAGCGACCGAACCGCTTGGAGCGGCCCATGTACTCGTCGCCGACATTAAGTCCGCCTATCCAGGCTTCCTTGCCGTCGGCGACGACGATCTTGCGATGATTACGATACTGGATACGGGTCGGGCCGAGGAAGCGCAGGAAGCGGTGGCGGTGATTGAAGCCGTGGATATTGATCCCGGCATCGCGCAGCCGCTTCTTATAGGCGCGCGGCAACCAGAAGCAGCCGACATCGTCGTAGAGCAGGTAGATCTTCACGCCGGCATTGGCGCGTTCGATCAGCCGGGTGGCGAACTCGCGGCCCAGTTCGTCGTCGTGAATGATGTAGAATTGGACGAGAAGGGTTTCCTGCGCGGCCGTGATGCCCTTGAAGATGGAGTCGAACGTCTCGTCGCCGTCGATCAGCAGTTCGACGTCGTTGCCCTTAAGAAACGGGATCTGAGAAACGTTGACGAGCACCGGCCAGTCCTCGGCCGATGGTTGATCGAGGATCCTGGTTTTCGCCGTGCGCACCTTGCGCAGCACGCGTCCTGAGTGAGTCTGCAGCGCCGCGTAGTCGTCGAACAGTTTCAGCCCGAAAATGGCATAGAGAAGGGTGAGCGGGAACGGCAGGATCAACAGCGAAATGATCCAGGCGATGGAGCCCTGCGAGGTGCGCGAATGCCTGATCTCGCTGAACACGAAGCCCAGGGCGATCACGTAGTTGGCGAGATAGAGCCAGAAAATGATCCCTTGGAAGGGGATCAGACCCTGCAGCCAGACGTCTAGGGCGAGGAGCAATCAGACCGGATCGGGTTCGAGGACAGTTCGCCAATCTACCGGGTCGCGCGCCTCCAGCCAATGCGGAACCGGCAGGCCCTTGCTCCTGAGGAAGTCCGGATTGAACAGCTTGCTCTGGTAGCGGTTGCCGTAGTCGCACAGTACCGTGACGATCGTTCTTCCCGGGCCAAGGTCGCGGGCGAGGCGGATGGCACCGGCAATATTGATCGCCGAAGAGCCGCCGAGGCATAGACCCTCATGCTCGAGCATGTCGAAGACATAGGGCAGGGCTTCGGCATCGGGGATCTGATAGGCGCGATCAACTTCGACGCCTTCTAGATTGGCGGTGATCCGGCCCTGACCGATGCCCTCGGTGATCGAGCTGCCCTGCGATTTCAGTTCGCCGTGCTCGTAGTAGTTGAACAAGGCCGCGCCTTCGGGGTCGGCGATGCCGATCTGAATGTCCTGGTTCTTCGACTTTAGGAACATCGAGACGCCGCCCAGCGTACCGCCGGAACCGACGGCACAAATAAAGCCGTCGACCTTGCCGCTGGTCTGCTCCCAGATCTCGGGACCGGTCCCTTCGAAATGGGCCCGCCGGTTGGCGACGTTGTCGAACTGGTTGGCCCAGATGGCGCCCTCGGGCAACTCGCGAGCGAGCTTCTGCGCTAGCCGACCCGAGATTTTCACGTAGTTGTTCGGGTTCTTGTACGGCTTGGCAGGGACCTCGATCAACTCGGCGCCGTATAGACGCAGCGCGTCCTTTTTTTCCTGGCTCTGCGTCTCGGGGATCACGATCACCGTCTTGAAGCCCATCGCGTTCGCAACCACCGCGAGGCCAATGCCCGTATTGCCAGC
Source organism: Devosia sp. (assembly GCA_040081185.1). Classification (GTDB taxonomy): domain Bacteria; phylum Pseudomonadota; class Alphaproteobacteria; order Rhizobiales; family Devosiaceae; genus Devosia_A. The sequence goes on from JBEBHC010000064.1 coordinate 12,717, forward strand.
GGTGCCTTCGACGATGGTGCCGCCGGGGCGCAGCTCGCCCTTTGCGACGGCCTCGCGCACGATGGATAGTGCGGCGCGGTCCTTTACGGACTGTCCCGGGTTGAGGAACTCCGCCTTGCCCCAGATTTCGCACCCCGTCGCGTCCGACACGCGGTTGAGGCGGATGAGGGGGGTGTTGCCGATGGCGGCGATGACGTCTGCGTGGTTTGCCATGAGGCCGTTCTAGGGGAAGCGGTTCGCGCGGGACAAGCGAGCAAGGTGGTAAACGGCAAGGGTTTTTGCGCGTTCGACCGCCGCTAGAAACGGCAACTACAACCGCCGCTCCTGACGCGTATTACGATGCCGTCCCGTGGCTACAGTGCCTTGAACGCTTCGAGAGCCCGCTCACGCGACGATTTTAGATCGACGATTGGTTCGCGCTCTTCCTGTGGTGCCCAGCGCTGCACATAGTCGCCGTCGGGGTCGAATTTCTCTGCCTGCGTCACCGGGTTGAAGATGCGGAAGTAGGGTGACGCGTCGTTGCCGCAGCCAGCCACCCATTGCCAATTGCCAGGGTTATTCGCCGGGTCGGCGTCAACGAGGCAATCCCAGAACCATTGTTCGCCCAGATGCCAGTCGAGCAGCAGGTTCTTGGCAAGCAGCGAGGCCGTGAGCATGCGGACCCGGTTCTGCATGAAGCCGGTCTCCCACATTTCGCGCATGCCGGCGTCGACGATCGGAATGCCGGTTTCGCCCCTTTGCCAGGCGCGCAACTCGGCAGCCGACTTGCGCCATTTGAGCCGCTTGAACTTCTCCTGCATCGGCTGCTCGGCGATGTCGGGGCGGTGGTAGAGCTGATGGATATTGAAGTCGCGCCACGCCAATTCCATCAGAAACTTCTGGATTGAGGCCGCCTCACCCGGCGAGCGATGGGCGGCCGATTGCGCGACGTGCCAGACTTGCCGCGCGCTGATTTCACCGAAGGCGAGGTGCGGCGACAGGCGCGATGTGGCGGCCTTTGCTGGCAGGTCGCGGGCATCCGGATACTCCGAGACGTCCCCATCGAGGAAATCGTGCAGGCGGCGCTTTGCGGCTTCCTCGCCGATCGACCAGTGCTTTTCGAGCTTCTTGCTCCAGGCGGGCGCGATATAGTCGGCGTCTGCTTTTTGGGGCTTGAGCGGCTCAGCAGTCCGACGAGGGGCTTGGCTTGGTGCCCGAATGTCGCGTTCACGCAGCGTGTTCCAGAACGGGGTGTACACGGCGTAGGGGCCGCCCGTCTTGGTCGCGATATCGAAGGGTTCGACCAGCACGCTGCCGGCGAATGTCCCCACATGGATGCCTTCGGCCTTGAGGCCGGCTTTGATCTTGCCGTCGGCCTCGCGCTCCGCCGGGCCGTAGCGGCGGTTCCAGAATACGGCGCCGGGCCTATGCGCCTCGACCGCGTCGAGGATCGACCCGTCGATTACTTCCAGCCGGATGCCGTGGGCGGCAAGGTCGGGCGCCAGTGCGTTGAGGCTGTGGTGCAGCCACCAACGCGACGCGGCGCCACGTTTGCGAAGGGTCGGGTCCGTTTCGTGCACATAGATCGCCACGACACTGTCCCCGGTCGCGACGGCGGCGCGCAGGGCGGCATTGTCCAAGAGACGGAGGTCGTTACGCAGCCACAGGAGGCTCGGTCGGGACATGGAATGTTTTTCCGCGGTTTCAGGTATGAGGCGTCGAAATTGCTTTGCCACAGCGCCCGTTGCCCTGCACGGCGCTCAGTCTCCGAGAAACGGGCAAAGCTCGGGTTTTGGCTCATTTTTCAGGTCAGCGCGGCCCTTGCCGGGCGTTGGATGACAGCGTATCTCCGCGCCCGGAACCCTAGTCACGGCGCATTTTTCCGCATGTCCGAAGCCCTCAGTCACCTCAAAGCCCTCGAATCCGAGAGTATCGAAATCTTCCGCGAAGTCGCGGCGAGTTTCGAACGGCCGGTGATGATGTACTCGATCGGCAAGGACTCCTCGGTCCTGCTGCATCTGGCGCGCAAGGCATTCTTCCCGAGCCGCATCCCGTTCCCCGTCCTCCATATCGATACGACATGGAAGTTCCGGGAAATGATTGCGTTCCGCGACCGCATGGCACGCCAGTACGATCTGAACCTGATCGTGCACACCAATCCCGAAGGTCTTGCTGCTGGGATAAACCCCTTCGATCACGGTTCGGCCGTGCACACCGACATCATGAAGACGCAGGCGCTGCGCCAGGCGCTCAATGCGGGCAAGTACGACGCGGCTATCGGTGGAGCCCGGCGCGACGAGGAGAAGTCGCGCGCCAAGGAGCGCATCTTTTCGCACCGCAACGCGCAGCACGCCTGGGACCCGAAAAACCAGCGGCCGGAGCTGTGGCGCATCTTCAATACGCGGCTTGCACGCGGCGAGAGCATGCGTGTGTTCCCCATCTCCAACTGGACCGAACTCGACGTGTGGACCTACATCTACGCCGAGAAAATCGAGATCCCGTCGCTCTACTTTGCCAAGAAGCGTCCGGTGGTCGAGCGCTCCGGCACGCTGATCATGGTCGACGACGACCGCTTCCGCTTCGAGCCCGGCGAGACGGCGCACGAAGAGATGGTCCGCTTCCGCACCCTCGGCTGCTATCCATTGAGTGGCGGCATCCGCTCCACGGCTTCCGATCTTCCCTCGATCATCATGGAGATGCAGGCATCCCGGACGTCCGAGCGCGAGGGACGGCTGATCGACAGCGACAGTGTCGGCTCGATGGAGAAAAAGAAGCAGGAGGGGTATTTCTGATGAACGCGGCCAACCCCATCCGCTCCGCCGATACCGACCTCGATCTCTGGCTGCAGCAGCAAACCAGCAAGAGCCTGCTGCGCTTTCTGACGTGCGGCTCGGTTGACGATGGAAAGTCGACGCTGATCGGCCGGCTGCTCTATGACAGCCAGCTCGTGCTCGACGACCAGCTCGCTTCGCTCCGCAAGGAAAGCAAGAACCGGATGGTCGGCGACGAGGGCATCGACTTCTCGCTGCTGGTTGACGGTCTGACGGCGGAGCGCGAGCAGGGCATCACGATCGATGTCGCCTACCGCTTCTTTTCGACCGACAAGCGCAAGTTCATCGTCGCCGATACGCCGGGCCACGAGCAGTATACCCGCAACATGGCCACCGGCGCGTCGAACGCAGACCTCGCGATCGTGCTTATCGATGCGCGCAAGGGCGTGCTGACGCAGACCCGCCGTCACACCTTCATCCTGTCGCTGATCGGCGTGAAGCACGTGGTGCTGGCGATCAACAAGATCGACCTCGTGGGCTACGACGCCGGTGTGTTCAACAGCATCGAGGCCGAGTACCGCGCCTTTGCCAAGGACCTCGGCTTCGAAACGCTGGTCGCCATTCCGGTTTCGGCCTTGCGGGGCGACAACATTCTCACTCCATCTCCGAACATGGGCTGGTATCGCGGACCGCAACTGGTGCCCTATCTCGAGACCATCGAGGTGGCGACCGATCGCACGGCAAAGCCGATGCGTTTTCCCGTGCAATGGGTGAACCGGCCGGACCTCGACTTCCGCGGGTTCTCGGGCACGGTCGCATCGGGCGTCGTCCGAGTCGGTGATGATGTTCTCGTCGCTGCCTCACGCAAGCCGGCAAAGATCACGCGCATCGTCACTATGGACGGCGACATCGCCGAGGCGATTGCCGGTCTCGCCGTCACCATCGTGCTCGACCGCGAAGTCGATATCTCGCGCGGAGACGTGCTGACGCATCCCGGCGAGACGCCGGAATATTCCAACCAGTTCCAGGCCCGCGTGGTGTGGATGAACGAGGAACCGGCGATCCCGGGTCGATCCTATCTGCTCAAGACGGGCAGCCAGCTGGTGCCGGCGACGATCACCGACCTCAAGTTCCGCACGAACGTGAACACGCTCGAGGAAAGCGCGGCGAAAACTCTCGAACTCAACGAAGTCGGCACTCTCACCATTGCCACCGCCAAGCCGATCGCATTCGATTCGTATGCGGCGAACGGGCAGACCGGCAGCTTCATCCTGATCGACCGGATTTCAAACGCGACGCTTGGCGCCGGGGTGATCGACTACGGGCTGCGCCGGGCGCAGAACCTCAGCTGGCAGAGCTTCGACGTGAACCGCAAGGTGCGCGCCGAGAGCAAGGGCCAGACCCCGTCGATCGTCTGGTTCACCGGTCTTTCGGGGTCGGGCAAATCGACCGTTGCCAACCTGATCGAGAAGCGGCTCACCGCCGAAGGCCGGCATTGCTACATCCTCGACGGCGACAACGTTCGCCACGGGCTCAACAAAGATCTCGGTTTCACCGATGAGGCGCGCGTCGAGAACATCCGCCGAGTCGGCGAGGTCGCGCGGCTGATGGCCGATGCCGGACTGATCGTGCTCGTCTCGTTTATCTCGCCGTTCCGGAATGAACGTCGCCTGGCGCGGGAAATTGCCGGCGATATCGAGTTCACCGAGGTGTTTGTCGACACGCCACTCGAGGTTTGCGAGGCGCGCGATCCCAAGGGCCTCTATGCC
>JBEBHC010000065.1:0-17232 GCA_040081185.1 Devosia sp.
ATTCAAGGATCGCGTCGAGAAGGGCGAAACCCTCGAGAGCCTTCTCGTCGAGGCCTTCGCGGTCGTCCGCGAAGCTTCGAAGCGCGCCCTCGGCATGCGCCATTTCGATGTGCAGTTGATCGGCGGCATGGTGCTCAATGAACGCGCCATCGCCGAAATGCGCACCGGTGAAGGCAAAACCCTCGTCGCGACACTGCCCGTCTATCTCAATGCGCTCACCGGCAAGGGCGTCCACGTCGTCACCGTGAACGACTATCTCGCCCGCCGCGACAGCCAGTGGATGGGCCAGATCTACAAGTTCCTCGGCCTCACCGTCGGCATCATCGTCCACGGCCTGTCCGACGCCGAGCGCAAGCAGAGTTACGCCGCCGACGTGACTTACGGCACCAACAACGAATTCGGCTTCGACTATCTGCGCGACAACATGAAATACGCGCGCAACCAGATGTCGCAGCGCGGCCACGTCTACGCCATCGTCGACGAAGTGGACTCGATCCTCGTCGACGAAGCACGCACCCCGCTCATCATCTCCGGCCCGACCGAGGATCGCTCCGAACTCTACAACCGCGTCAACGAGGTGATGCTGCAGATCGGCGAGGGCGATTTCGACCACGACGAAAAGCAGCGCTCGATCAGCTTCACCGAAAGCGGCACTGAAAAGCTCGAAAACCTGCTGCGCGAGGCGGACATCCTGAAGGGCGAGAGCCTCTACGACCTCGAGAACGTCAACATCGTGCATCACGCCAACTCGGCACTGCGCGCCCACAAGATGTTTTCGAAGGACAAGGACTACATCGTCCGCAACGACGAAGTGGTGATCATCGACGAATTCACCGGCCGCATGATGCCCGGCCGACGCTATTCCGAAGGCCTGCACCAGGCGCTGGAAGCCAAGGAACACGTCAAGATCCAGCCCGAGAACCAGACGCTGGCTTCGATCACCTTCCAGAACTACTTCCGCCTGTACAAGAAGCTCGCCGGCATGACCGGTACGGCCGCGACGGAAGCCGAGGAATTCGCCAACATTTACGGCCTCGACGTCATCACAGTTCCGACAAACGTGCCGGTGCTGCGCAAGGACGACGACGACGCCATCTTCCGCACCTCGACCGAAAAGTTCGACGAGATCGCAACCGTCATCGAGGACAGCCGCAAGCGCGGCCAGCCCGTGCTCGTCGGCACAACCTCGATCGAGAAATCCGAAATGCTGGCCGACCTGCTACGCAAACGCGGCGTCAACGACCTGCAGGTGCTCAACGCCCGCTACCACGAACAGGAAGCGGCGATCATCGCCGACGCCGGCCGCCCGGGCGCCGTCACCATCGCAACCAACATGGCAGGCCGCGGCACCGACATTCAGCTCGGTGGCAATCTCGAACTGCGCGTCGAAAAGGAAGCCGCCGGCCTCGAAGGTCAGGAGCGCGAAACCAAGATCGCGCGCATCAAGGAAACCATCGCCGCAGACAAGCGCCGAGCGCTCGATGCCGGTGGCCTCATGGTGATCGGCACGGAGCGGCACGAGAGCCGCCGCATCGACAACCAGCTGCGCGGCCGTTCAGGCCGTCAGGGCGACCCGGGCCACTCCAAATTCTTCCTGTCGCTCCAGGACGATCTGATGCGCATCTTCCCGGTCGAATCCATGGACTCCATGCTCGGCAAGCTCGGTCTCGAGCAGGGTGAATCGATCACCCATCCCTGGGTCACCAAGGCCATCGAGCGCGCTCAGGGCCGCGTCGAAGCGCGCAACTTCGACATCCGCAAGAACATCCTCAAATACGACGACGTCATGAATGACCAGCGCAAGGTCATCTTCGAACAGCGTCTCGAACTGATGGACAAGGAAGACGTCGCCGACACCATCGCCGACATGCGCGCCGACGTGGTCGATGCCCTCATCGGCGCCGCCATTCCCGAGCGCTCCTACCCCGAGCAGTGGCGGATGGATCAACTGACCGCCGAGTTCAAGGAAAAGCTCAATCTCGATATCGACGTTATGCATTGGCCCGAAGAAGAGGGCATCGACATCGAGACGATCCGCGAGCGACTGCTCAAGGTGGCCGATGAAGCGGCCGCAGCCAAGGTCGCCAAGTACACCCCCGACGTCATGCGTCAGGTCGAGCGCCAGATTCTGCTGCAGTCGATCGACGGCCTGTGGCGCGATCACCTCGTTACGCTCGACCACCTGAGCAAGGTGATCGGCTGGCGTGGCCTCGCGCAGCGCGATCCGCTGAACGAATACAAGCAGGAAGCCTACGAGCTGTTCCAGAAGCTGCTCAACGACCTGCGCGAACTGGTTATCGGTCAGCTGAGCCACGTCGAAATCCAGCTGCGCCAGCCCACCCCGCCACCGACGCTGGACCTCGCCAAGCTGAGCGAAATCCACATCGATCCGACGACGGGCGAGAACGACGCCGAGTCCGACATCTCAGGCACACTGGGCACGCTCACCGCAGCGGCCGGTGCGCTCGCCGACGGCGAGAACGATCAGGCCGACGCCGATCCACGCCTCCGCCCCATCGACCCCAAGCTGCTGGTCGGCGTCTCGCGCAACGCCCCCTGCCCCTGCGGCTCCGGCCGCAAGTTCAAGCACTGCCACGGCAGCTTCTGACACTACGATTCGTGTCTGACACGAGGAGCCGGGAGCGATCCCGGCTTTTCAGGTCGCTGGAGCGGCGCCGGCTACTGGCAGGTCACGCGCATCTCGGCAAAGCCGCTCGCGACATCCGCCGAGAACACCATGATGGTGCAGCCGCCGAAACCGAGGCGCCCGAACGCACCCACCGCTACAGGGCCGGCCTCGTCGATGAAGGCCGTACCATCGGTGACGTCAGAAACCTTCACGACCACATTGGTCTTGCAGATCGCCGTTTCGTCGCCCGTCGTCGCCATGAAGCGCGTGCCGATGGGAATGCAGTCGGTCGTCGGCCCGTCGGTCGTCGGCCCGTCGGCCGTGATGGCGGAGGCGCCGGTTGCGGAAGGCGCATCCTGCGGCAGCGGCGAGATCACTTGCGCCGCCTTGGCACCATTCTCCAGCGTCGCGATGCGCGATTGCAGAGCGAGCAGGGCATCGATAACGCCGTTGTCCTCTTCCGCCGTATCCTGCACGACCGGGCGCTGCTGCAGGTCGGCCAGCGAAACCTTGATCGCGGCGAGTTCGCTGCTGATCGCCTGTCGCTCCATGCTGCCATGCAGTTCGACGAGGATGGCGCCGGCCAGCGCGATCAGGCCAACCAGCGCGGCAAGCAATGAGATCAGCCGGTCCATCACACCCAACCCGTGATGGCTACACAGCCCTCGCTTTCGGCATCCGCGCCGAAGCGATAGACGCCGTTGCAGGCGGCAACTTTGGGTGGCTTCCGCTCCTGCTCGAACAGGTCGAACCCCTGCTTGAGATTGCGCCAAAAGCCGTCCCACACACCGCCGGCATGCGCCACGAGCGCGCCCTCGCTCAGGGCGAACGGGAATGCCGCGACATCGACTTCGTCCTGCCCGTTGTTCAACGCTGCCTCGATGACCGCATAGACTTCATCCACCGCCGCATCGGTGATGGCGTAGCAGCCGATCGAGGTGCACCCGCCATGCACCATCAATGCCGAGCCGGTGCGATCGAGCTGCCGGTCGAACTGGTTTGGAAACCCGAGATTGAACGCCAGATGGTGCCGCGAATTCGGATTCAGCTGCGCCCGTGCGATCCGGTAGAAGCCCTCGGGCGCCTGCCGGTCGCCCTCACGCACCTTCGGTCCGAGATCTCCGGAGAAATTGCAGATCGCATAGTCACGGAACATCTCGAATGCGCCATCGTCCTTCTGCATCCAGAGCTCGAGGCGACGCTCGCGCTTGTAGATGCGCACATGCGCCGGATCACCCAGCGTGAAGCCCGCCGTCACGAGATCGGCACGCAATTGCGTACGGTCGAAGCGCGGCTCGTCCTCGGTGATGGCGCGATCCTTCAGCCAGTGGAAGAGACTAGGATAGCCCTCCGTCAGCGGCCAGGCGATCCCGACAAGCCACATCACGGCCACCAAACCCAGCCCGACGACAAATGACGCTTTTGCCTTCACCGGCCCCACCACTTTGTGGCCGAGTGTTTGCACCGGCTTCGTGGCAGGAGCTAGGGGAGAATGTGCAAATTCAGCTCAGCCCGGCTCAAGCGCGGTTGGGGGGCGGCGCCGGCCATGGGGCTTTCTTGGTCGGATCGATCACGGCGGGAACCGGTTCCTGGGGTGCGCCACCGAACAGCCCGCCGAAGAAGCTGCCGGCGGCCTCGCCCCGCGCCTTGGCGGCTGCTTCCGCATCGATCTGGGCTTGCGCAGCGGCGGCCTCTGTAGTCTTGCGCTTCTCGATGGCCGCAACCTCGGCGACATAGATCGTGTTGTCGCTCGCCTGCCGCGCCGTCAGCGCAGCCAGCAGCGGATCGGACCCGCGCGCGGGACACGCCGCGGCAGCATCGAGGACGCCGCCGTCGGTGCCCTTGAGGTCGAATACATACTTCTTCTCGCACACGTCCCAGACGGGCGGCGTCTTGGCGATCTCGAAGCGGTCGTAGCCTTCCTTAAGATTCTGCCAGAACGGCATATTGGCGCTGGTGCTGTAGAGCGCCATGTTTTCGGGTGTCATGCGGAACGGATAGATCTGCAACTGGATTTGCGTGTTGCCGCCGTTCAGCGACTCGCGCGCCATGGCATAGACCTCGGCGATATCCTCATTGGTCAGCGCGTAACAGCCGCGCGACGAACAATCGCCGTGCACCATCAGGTCCGAGCCGGTGCGGCCCCACGCCCGGTCGAATTTGTTGGGATAGCCAGTGTTGAAACTGAGATAGGCGATCGAGTTCGGATTCATCAGCCCGGCATTGACCGTATAGAACCCTTCCGGCGCCTGCCGGTCGCCTTCCTTGATCTTGGGGCCGAGCTCTCCCGAATACTCGCAGATATTGTAGGTCTTGAAGAGCTTGTACGGGCCGGCCTTGGTCTGCTTCCAGACTTCGAGCTCGCTTGTCTTCTTGAAGATGCGGATCAGCATGCCGGCGGACGGTGACGACCCCATCGAATTGACCTTGTCGATGGTCGACTGCTTAAGCGACTGCGTGCCGCGCAGCTTGCTGTCGCGGGGCAGCAGGCCACCGCAGGCCACCAGGGTGAAGGCCGCAACGAGCACGAAAACCAGGCTCAGGGCGCGGCGGAAGCTAATCGGCATCAAAATCGAATCTGCCCGCATGCAACGGGCCGGACCTTAGCCCGGCGGAAACCATGCCGGTAGCCTTGCGAGGTGAACAAGGTGTTACTGCGGCACCGGCGCAACGATCAATTGAGCGTGGAGCCGATGGCGAGGAACTTCTCACGCCTCTGCTCGCGGATTTCGAGCCGCCCCATGCTGCCCGGGAACCGGGCGAGGAAATCGGCAATCGCGTCACGCGCATTGCTCATCACGGTGTCCGGATGGCGGTGCGCCCCGCCCGGCGGCTCCGGGATGATCCCGTCGATCACGCCGAAACCGGTGAGGTCCTGCGCGGTGATCTTCATGTTGTTGGCCGCATCCTGCGCCCGCGCCGCATCCTTCCACAGGATCGACGCCCCGCCTTCAGGCGAAATCACGCTGTAAACGGCATTCTCCATCATCAGCACACGATTGGCCGTGGCGATGGCGATGGCGCCACCCGATCCGCCCTCACCGATGATGATTGCGAGGTTGGGAACGCCCAGTTCGAGGCATTTCTCGGTGCAGCGGGCAATGGCTTCAGCCTGCCCGCGCTCCTCGGCGCCGATGCCGGGATAGGCGCCGGCCGTGTCGACGAACGAAATGACCGGGATATTGAACCGGTCTGCCATGTCCATGATGCGCACGGCCTTGCGGTAGCCTTCCGGCTTGGCCATGCCGAAATTGTGCTTGAGCCGCGTCTCGGTGCTCGAGCCCTTTTCCTGGCCGATCACGGCGACCGGCTGTCCGTTGAACCGGCCGAAGCCGGCTTGGATCGCGGCATCCTCGGCATATTTCCGGTCGCCGGCCAGCGGCATCCATTCGCTGATCAGGCCTTTGACATAGTCGGAAAAATGCGGCCGCTGCGGATGGCGCGCAACGAGTGTTTTCTGCCACGGCGTCAGCTTGCGGTAGATATCGGCCAGCGCCGCCTCGGCCCGCGCCGTCAGCCCGTTGATCTCGTCGTCGATGGTGACCGCTCGGTCGCCGCCGGACAGCGACTTCAGTTCAGCGATCTTGCCTTCGAGATCGGCGACCGGTTTTTCGAAATCGAGATAGGACTGCATGTTTCCGCCCGTTGGAACCCGTGGCGCTCACTCGCCGCACATCGTGGCCCAAACGTGGCGATGGCGGCGCTTGGAGTCAATCGCAAGCCCGCTACTCACGCATTGTCAGTGGCGTTCACAGGGGACGCTTGAGCCCGCGCAACGGGTCCTTGGGGTAGTGCGCCGGAATCACTGCGTTGTCGACCGGATCGCCCAGCTTCACCGTCACCCAGCGCTGCTTCTGCACGATGCCGGCCGGCCGCCGGATATCGAGCAGGCCGTAGTCACCGACAGCCGGCGTTATGCATTTGATGGTGATCAGCGAGCGCTCGCCGCAACGGCAGGGAAAAGGCGGATCGACCATGACGCGATGAGACGGCCCGAGGATGGGCAGCAGGTCGGCGGCGAGGTAGCGCACGAAGCGGCGGCACCTCTGGCAGCGGCAGACAACCAGTTCGCCATTTCTGGCTGCCCGGTCGAGCCAGTGCTCGCGCGGATCGGGGTAACGCACCGAACTGAGATAGCCTTCCGGCATTGCGAACGTCTCCGATCGCACGATCGATACCATCGTGAACGAACACGGAACAGCCGCTAGATATTGTGCCGGGTTCCGCCCCGGCTACCATGCTGGAGCGTCGGGAACGCCTGTTGCTTGACGCTAAGGGCCGCTTTCTCTATGGAGGCGCCTCCAATCAAGAACAAACGACCACCCGTTGCGGAAATGTCTTCCGCCCAGGGTCACACACAGGATCTATCATGGCACGCCGTTGCGAGCTGACCGGCAAAGGGCCGATGGTCGGCAATAATGTGAGCCACGCGCTCAACCGGACCCGCCGCCGCTTTCTTCCCAACCTTCTCAATGTGTCGCTGATTTCGGATGCGCTTGGCCGCACCGTGAAGCTGCGCATTTCCGCTAACGCGCTCCGCACGGTCGAGCATCGCGGCGGCCTCGACGCTTTCCTGCTCAAGGCCAACGACGAAGAGCTGTCAGTCAATGCGCTGGCGCTGAAGCACGAAGTGAAGGCCGCGACCGCGACCGCCGCCTGAGGGCAGCACTGACCAAGTTTCAAACCGCGCGGTACAGCAGTGCCGCGCGGTTTGCTTTTGATGTAGGACTATCCGCGCCGCACCGGTCTGATGCCGGACAAGCGGCTGACATGAGGTGCATAAAATGCTCGCTCGCCTGGTGGCCGCCATTGCGGCCATGGTCGTGGTCGTCACCGCGTCCAACATTCTCGTTCTTTATCCGGTGCAGGCCCAATTGGGGCCGCTCAATCTGGCGGACCTTCTCACTTGGGGCGCCTTCACCTATCCCTTCGCCTTTCTCGTCACCGATCTCACCAACCGCTACGACGGCGCAGGCAATGCGCGCATTGTCGTGGTAGCCGGTTTTGCTGCGGCCTTGGCGCTCTCCTTCTACCTGAGCTTCAACCCGCTGCCGTGGAATGCTGCCGGCGAACCGCCGACGACACCGCGCATCGCGACGGCATCGGTCACGGCCTTCCTTATCGGGCAGCTACTCGATATCGCGGTGTTCTCGCGGTTGAGGGCGAGCAAGTCGTGGTTCGTGCCGCCCTTCGTTGGGTCGCTGCTGGGATCGCTGCTCGATACGGCGATCTTTTTCACCATCGCCTTCGCTCCGGCGCTGGTGATTGTCGATACGCTCTACGGGCGGCCGGATGGCTCGCTGGGTTTCGGCGCCCCATGGCTGGGCCTCGGACCGGAAGTGCCATTGTGGCTGTCGCTGGCGACCGGTGATTTCCTGGTGAAGTTCCTCGCGGCACTTCTGCTGCTCGCGCCGTACCGGGCACTGATGGGGCGGCTGATGCCGTTGCCGCCGCTGGCCGGAGTGCGGGCCTGACGACTAGTTCGGGAGCGAGAACTCCAGCAGGAGATTTCGCTCCCAGTCGTTGAAGTTGTTGTCCGAGATCAGCGTGATGCGGGTCTCGCCGCCCGGTCCGGCATGAACCGCGACGCCTTCCATATTGTCGATGTCGCCACCCACGACCTGGAGCAGCACTTCGCCTTCGAGATGCGCGCCGGGCTTCACATTGGCGGCCGGTACACGAACGAGGCGCGCGGCGAAGGTGACGAGCGCGATGCCGCGTTCGAGCACGAGAAGGTCGCCATTGGGAAGGAACGCGCAATCGGTCGGGCTGGTGCCTGAACCCGAGGCATAGCTCAGCGGTCCCTTGTCGTTGACGCCGAGCAGGTAGGCGGCGTGCTGTCCGTCATCGGTGATGACGCCTTCTGTAATGAGCAACGTCGACCCCGCAACGGGAGAGGCCGGGGGTGCGATACACACGGCTTCGAGTGTTTCGTTGGTGCGTGTGTCGCTCAGCCATTTCGGGATAGGCACTTCGCGTGCAGCGCCCGTGGGGCGGCGGTCGGTGAGACTGAAGTCGGCGACGCGCGTGATATTCTCGAAGCCCACGCGGACGGCTGCGGGCATGCCGTTGCGGAGCACGACACTCAGCGCCTCCGCATCCTGCGAGCGGCCCTGCGGCAGGTCGGCGCCCTTGGTGTTCTGTATGGGCGTTGCGCTGACACCGACCAGGCTCAGGGGCACGCCGGCCTCGTCATATATCAGTTGCCCGGAAATGAAATTGCCGCGATCCGACACCATCACCAGATGGCCATCGTCACTGGTAAAGCCGATACCGGAATTGCCACCGAAGACGTCGCTGGCGCTGTCGAGCACGAGACCACCTTCATAGGTCAGGCCCTGCGCCACTTCGCCCGGCGCTGCATTCATGAAGCGCGGGATCGGCACGCCATTGACAGTAATGTCGTCGGCAACCGCCGGGCTCGCGAGGAGCAGGACAGCGAAGGCCGCGGCCAGCCTCATCCGCGATAGGCCCGCCGCGCCTCGGACGGTGGCTGCTCGTCGAACAGTGCCGCGAGTTCATCGGTCAGCGCGCCGGCCAGCTCTTCGGCATCGAGCAGGGTGACCGCGCGGCGATAGTAGCGCGTCACATCGTGGCCGATGCCCACCGCGACCAGCTGGATCGGCGTTCTGGTTTCTATATCCTCGATGACCTGCCGCAAGTGCGCCTCGAGATAGTTGCCCGCATTGACGCTCTGGGTGGAATCGTCCACCGGTGCGCCATCGGAAATCACCATCAGGATACGGCGGTTTTCGGGCCGCGCCAGCAGGCGCTTGCGGGCCCAGTCGAGAGCCTCGCCGTCGATGTTTTCCTTGAGCAGGCCCTCGCGCATCATCAGGCCCAGATTGCGGCGCGCATGGCGCCACGGCTCGTCGGCTGCCTTGTAGACGATGTGACGCACATCGTTGACGCGGCCGGGGCCGGCGGGACGTCCTGCTTCGAGCCAAGCCTCGCGGCTCTTGCCACCCTTCCAGGCGCGCGTGGTGAAACCGAGAATCTCGACCTTCACGCCGCAGCGCTCCAGGGTGCGCGCGAGGATGTCGCCGCAGATCGCCGCGATGGTGATCGGGCGGCCGCGCATCGAGCCGGAATTGTCGATCAGCAAAGTCACGACGGTGTCTCGGAAATCGGTGTCGCGCTCGACCTTGAACGAGAGCGCCTGCAGCGGATCGGTTACCACGCGCGTCAAGCGTGCGGTGTCGAGCAGACCCTCTTCGAGATCGAACTCCCAGGCGCGCGACTGCTGCGCCATCAGGCGGCGCTGCAGCTTGTTGGCGAGGCGCGCCACGGCCCCGGCGAGATTTTCGAGCTGCTTGTCGAGCAAGGCGCGCAACTGGTCGAGCTCTTCGGGCGGGCAGAGGTCCGCTGCCTTGACGATCTCGTCGAACTTCTGGGTGAAGATCTTGTAGTTGAAGACGTTCTGGAATTCTTTGGCGTTGTGCCCGGGCGGCGGCAGGGGCGCCTCGTCGCCCGCTTCGGACGGCATCTCCTCGTCGGTCTCGGAGAAGTCGGCTTCCGACGCTTCGGCTTCGCCGCTTTCGTCGCTGTCGCCCGAGGATTGATCCTCCTGGCTTTCCTGGTCTTCGCTCTCGCCTTCGCCCTGTTCGGGCGACTTGTCGGACTCGTCGCCCTGCTCCGGCTGCTGGTCGTCGCCGTCCTCGGCATCGTCGCCACTGCTGTCGTCGAGCTCGCCATCGGGCACGAGGTTGAGGTCGCGCAACAGCAGCCTCGCGGTGCGCGCAAACAGTTCCTGGTCCTCGTAGCGCGACGCAAGTTCGACCAGCGAGTGGCCACCTTTCTGCTCGATCTCCTTCTTCCAGAGATTGACCACGGCGTTGCCGGAGGGCGGCACCGGCAGGCCCGCGATCTTTTCGCGCAGGATCAGGCCGAGCGCCTCGGCGATGGGCGCGTCGTCCTTGATGGTGACTTCGGCGAGGTTGGCGCGGAAGAAGCGGTCATCCAGCATCTCGTGGATATTGCCGGCCATGCCCGGCATGCGAATGCAGCCGAGTGCCTCGATGCGGGCGCGTTCCAGCGCATCGAAGGCGGCACGGGCATCGGCCTCGGCCGGCGAGCGCTTGCGATGGATGTCGGGGTCATGGCTCGCCAGCCACATCGCCATGGTGTCGCCCTGACCGCGCGCGATGGCGATGTCGCGGCGCGTCGGCAGACGCGGCAGGTTGGCGAGCCGCGCGCGGTCGCTGGTCAACATGGGCCGGTCGGCCGTGAACGCCACTTCGAGTTCGGGCTTGCCGGCAATGGCACGCACGGCCGCGCCCATGGCGGACTTGAACGCCTGGGTGGTGTCCGGCTTGTTGGCTTTTCCCCGCGGTGGCTGCGCCATGAAACTAGGCGGTCACCGCCAGGTTGGCGGCCGATTCCGGCAGGTCCTCGCCGAACACGCGCTGGTAGAACTCTGCTACAACCGGGCGCTCGAGTTCGTCGCACTTGTTGAGGAAGGTCAGGCGGAAGGCAAAGCCGAGGTCGCCGAAGATCTGCGCATTCTCGGCCCAGGTGATCACGGTGCGCGGGCTCATCACGGTCGACAGGTCGCCGTTGATGAAGGCGGACCGCGTGAGATCGGCGAGCCGCACCATGTTGGAGACGGTCTTCTTGCCCTTCTCGTTCTGATACGCCTTGGCCTTGGCGAGGACGATGCCCGCCTCCTTCTCATGCGGCAGATAGTTCAGCGTGGTCACGATCGACCAGCGGTCCATCTGGCCCTGATTGATCTGCTGCGTGCCGTGATAGAGGCCGGACGTGTCGCCGAGACCGATGGTGTTGGTCGTCGCGAACAGACGGAACGCCGGGTGCGGGGTGATGACGCGGTTCTGGTCGAGCAGCGTCAGGCGGCCGGAGGATTCGAGCACGCGCTGGATCACGAACATCACGTCCGGACGGCCGGCGTCGTATTCGTCGAAGACGAGCGCGATGTTGTTCTGCACGGCCCAGGGCAGGATGCCGTCGCGGAACTCGGTGATCTGCTTGCCCTCCTTGAGCACGATCGCGTCCTTGCCGACGAGATCGATGCGCGAGACGTGGGCGTCGAGGTTCACGCGGACCAGCGGCCAGTTGAGGCGCGCCGCGACCTGCTCGATGTGCGTGGATTTGCCGGTGCCGTGATAGCCCTGCACCATGACGCGCCGGTTGAAGGCAAAGCCAGCAAGGATCGCCAACGTCGTGTTGCGGTCGAACAGGTAGTCCGGGTCGACCGGCGGCGTATGCGGATCGGGCTCGGCGTAGCCCATCACGGTCATATCGCTGTCGATACCGAAGGTGTCGCGGACGGAAAATTTCTTGGTCGGCAAGTTGGTATAATCGGCCATTTCATTGAGACTCGTCGAAAAGGGGCCGACAGCGATGCCGGCCAGAGAGTTGCGGGGTCTATAGCAGCATCGTTTGGCGGGGGGTAGGGGCCGGATTCGGGCGCTTCAAGGTGCCAATGCACGATGATTGTTCGCGTCGGAGTCCCGTGCTTTATTGCCCCGTTCGCCCGGTTCAGAGGTGCGGAATATGGAAACCAAGCCCGGCGCCACAAGCGATGCCGCCCAGAGGTTGGCTAGGCAGCGGGAGCTCACGGCAGCCCGCGCTCAGGGGGTTCGCATTGATGCCGCGCTCCCGCCTCCTCCATTTCACCTCCGCGGGGTCAAGCTCCTCTATCTCATGTGCCGCTTTGATCCGGCGGCAGTTGCGCGCATCATCCCGGAGGGACTGACACCTTCCGGAACCGGCTGGGGCATCATCTGCTTTTATGATGCCCCACAAGGCTGGGGGATCGCGCCGTTCGGGGCGATGTACATGACGGCAGAGTTGGCCGGACTCGAGGCACCGGACACCTCACCCGGAAACTATATGCATTCGGGTTTTTTCACCGGCGTGGCCGGCGAGGTGATGACCCGCAGCTACAACACCAATTTTCACATCGGCTGGTCACGTCTTCTCATTTCGGACGGCGTGGCGATCGGCGAGGCCGGTATCGGCGACAAGACCCTGGTGCGGGCCAGGGCGCGGATTGGCGGGACGCTTGATCCGATCAGCGGGGCGAGCCGCTACATCGGCAAGCGTCCGGGCGGCGGCTTCACCTCCTACACTGTTGCGGTGTCCCTCGGGGTCAAGGAGACGCACGACCAGTCCGTGGAGTACTTCGAGGGGGCAAGCGAGTGGCTCCATTGCCTCGAGCCGCTCGAGTATGCCTACCCGGTGCTGTTCGAGGGCGAGATCACGATTACCTCCCCGACGACTCTCGGGGAAGGGGAAGACAAGGAGAACCAGCGTCGCGAGGCGGATCTGGCTGCAATCTTCAATCGCCTCGGCCGCGCGGCCGTGATCCTTGCAAAGGACGGGTCAGTCGTCGGGACCAACGCCAAGGCGGATGGCCTGATCGCCGAAGGGCGCGTGAAGATCGCCGGCGGCAGGATCGCCTTTTCCAAATCTCGCGATACGGAGGCTTTCGATGAGCTTCTGCGCGGGGCGGCGGGACGCAGCCCGGATGCCGTCACGGCGCGTGTCGCGTTGCGGAGCGGGGTGGGCGAACTCCCGCTGCTGGCACAAGCCATCGTCCTCGACGCCAATCCGGCCGGTCATGAACGGCTGCTGGTGACACTGGACGATCCGGCGCGAGCCGTCGATTCCGACCCGGTGCCGGCTCTTCAACTGCTGGGTCTGACTCCGGCCGAAGCCAGAATTGCCGGGCTCGTCGGCGGAGGTCATTCTCCGAGAGAAGCGGCGGAGACCCTGAACCTCTCGCTCTATACAATCCGCTCGGCTCTCAAGATCGCCTTCGACAAGTTCGGTATCAGCCGACAAAGCGAACTGGCCAAGATCGTCGCCCGCCTTGCCGGCTGAACCGGCGTTTCAGTAGGTGACGACGTAGTTCGTCAGTTCCGTGTAGCCCATGGCTGTCCCCGTAGCGCCGATGGCGCGGATATGAGAGGCCAGGTCGTTGCCCCCGGTAGCTTTCTCGAACTTCCCCGTGCCGCCGGTGACAATTGTCTTGCCGTCGCAGGCGACCAGATCGCCGGGAGCGGGGGCCACCGCTTCGCACGACCACTTGAGGAAGAGCTTGTCGCCGTCAGATGCGGTGACCGTGCAATAGCCTGCAGCACCGACGCCCACATCGTTGTAGCCGGGGCATTCGATCGCCGAGTTTGAAAGCACTCCGGCGTCAGCCTTGAAGATATTGATGCCCGAGAATGCGCCAACGAAATACGGATGGCCGTCACCCAAGGTGTAGGTCGTGCCCGTCCCTGCCCACGCGAAGGTGGCCTCTCCCCTGATTTCGGCGGCGTGAACGGTGGGCACCGTGAAAAGTGCCGCGAGCGCCAAAAGTCCAGTGGTCCTGATCATGTTCCGTCTCCTGTTTTCAGCCAGCGGCCCAGCGCTGGTGAGGATGAGGATCGGACAAGGCACCGGCCCCGGCACCCCTAGGGTTAGGGGTGTTGCGACGAATTTGTCGCCTGGCTCAGAGGCAGGCGCGGAGCGGCGATGCCTGCTTGTCCGGGCTAGGGCCGCGTCGCGAGCCAAATTGTGTGGCGCGCGCCCTTCTTGCCATGGCGCTCTCGAACGCCGATCACCTCGACCTCAAAGCCGGTATCGCGCAGCCGCCGCGTAAATTTTTCGTCGGGATGCGCGGACCACACGGCCAGAAGGCCGCGCTCTGACAGCGCGGCGCGTGATTTCGCCAGGCCGGGCAGACTATAGAGATAGTCGTTGCCGTCGCGGCTCACGCCCTCGGGGCCGTTGTCCACGTCGAGCAGGATGGCGTCATACACGCCCCGGTGCGCAGCGATCACCCGGCCGACGTCCGCGATCTGGATCGAGACGCGAGGGTCATCGAGACAACCAGCGAAAATGGGTGCTAGCGGACCGCGGGCCCATTCGACGATTTGGGGCACGATCTCGACGACCGTGATGCGGGCCTCGGCGGGCAGAACGGCGATAGCGGCGCGGAGCGTGAAGCCCATGCCCAGACCGCCGATCAAAATGCGTGGCTGCGTCCGGCTCGCGATCCGGGCCGCGCTCAGCGTTGCGAGCTCTTCTTCCGACCCGCTCATGCGGCTGTTCATCAGCGGGTTCGCTCCCGCCATGATGACGAACTCGTCACCGCGCTGCATCAGGCGAAGCGCGGCACCCTCACCAGGAACCGTCGCCGTACCGAGTGTGGTCCATGGCCGCATTCGCGAGACCTCCGGCGCTCTAGGCGCCGACGAAGCCCTTTTGCTTCAGGTGCGTATAGGCGGCAATGATGGCGCGCAGGCGCTCTTCGGACGACTTGTCGCCCCCGTTGGCATCGGGGTGGTGGATCTTCACCAGCGCCTTGTAGGCCCGCTTGATCTCGTCGGACTTGGCGGAAGCCTTGAAACCCAGCGCCTCAAAAGCGCGCCGGTCGTTCTCGTGCATCTTGATGGTGCGCTCGGGCTGCGCGCCGCGGGCATTGGCTCGTGCATAGCGGGCCCAGATGTGGAGCGGATCGGAGAACCGCTTGGCCTTGGGGGCATTGGGGTCGCGCTTGGGCATGCGCGGGCCGCTCTGTCCCGGCTTGGCACCAAGGCCCCAGCTCGGCCGGCCATCGGTCTGGCTCGAGGTATAAAGGTGCGCCTCGCGCTCCTTCTCCGTCATGTCGGCGAAGAAGTTGAAGGCCGAGTTGTAGTGCCGGACATGCTCGAGGCAGAAATTGTGGTACTCGCCCTCGGAGCGATGGCCTTTGGGCGCCCGATAGACGCCCTTGAGATTGCAGCCTTCCCAGGCGCAATCGGGCACGGCCTCTTCCGGCGCGCGGTACTGGCGCGGCTGGATACGGATGCGGTCGAAGAGCTTGGAATCGTCTGTCATTCTGCCTAGCTAAGTCGATGCTGGATGGGTTCAGCGCAAGGGGGCCATTGATATGCCTGTTCGCGACATGATTGTTCATAAACTTTCGCGCGATTTCGCCCCAAGCCATCTTGAAGTGATCGACGAGAGCTCACGACATCAAGGTCACGCCGGTCACCGGCCCGGTGGTGAAAGCCATTTCCGCATTCGCATCGCCGCCGATTCGCTCGCGGGTCTGACGCGCGTCGCACAGCACCGGGCGATCATGATGGCGCTGGAAGAAGAGATCAGCGGTGGAGTGCACGCCCTCGCCATCGAAGTGGTGCGCCAGCCCGCATAGGCAACCTCACGGGCAAATCACTTCGCACTGATTTGGGCTGTTCAACCGCTTCCAAGGTCTGAACGGCAACCCTCAGGTGGCCGGTTTCCGGGCATTTGCGCGGATGTGGAAAACTATCTCGGCAAAAATTGCCGGTATGTTTGGGTGGCTCGGGCGTCGAACGCGATTCGGTGGCGAAGTTGTGGCGACGCACTATGCCGTGACAGACAAAGGGTAATTTCTCGCCGAGTGTGGCAATGCTGCAATTGTTGTGGCGGAACTCCGGCCCGGAGGTGTCACCGCGCCGCTAGCGCGGCCAATTCTCGCCCCGCTCGGTTCCTAGCACTTTTCATGCAGACAGTCTCAGGAGGGCGCAGTGAAGTTGTCGAGTATCTCGGCACTCATCATCGCCGCTGCATGCATCGCCGGCTACCCGGCGACGAGTATGGGCGCAGACAGCACCTTGGTGCTGGTGATGGGGGGCGAAGCCTATGATGGCCCGCCTAAGTTCGAAGTGAGTTTCGGCGGCAAAGTCCTGGGTGAGGGCGCAGTCGCAGCAGCAATAGACACCGCGACAACGGGGCGTTTCGCGGACGTCAAAGACAAGACACCGTTCGTGCAGAGCTTCCTTTTCCGCATTCCCGAAGGGCTGTTCAGCCCGACCGGCACGGTGGAAGTGACGCTGACCAACGAGGCGTATGGCGGGGAGGGTTCTGGGCGGGACCGCAATCTCTACCTGGCGTCAGTGGCGGTGAACGGCAGGGTCGTGACGGCGTCCGGCCTCGCCACGATGTCCGGCAACGGCGCACGCGCCAACGAGATGCTGGGCGAGTTCCTGGTTCTGCCGGACAACACTGCCCGCGGCATTTCCGAGCCACCCGATGGCGGCTGGCCCGACCCGATCGCCAAGATCGCGGCGGTGGCTGCAACTGCGGCGGCACAGGTTGTCCCCGTGAGCCTCGATCGGCTCGCACCGGACCCGCTGACAACGGCCTCGATCCCGGTCGTCGTCGAACCGACGGCGGAGGTGCCGGGAATGCCGGTGGCCGAACCCATGCCGGTCGAGTCGACTAAGACGGCGAGCCTCGATCCCAATCCCGAGGCACAGGGCCCCGGCTGCGGTCTCGACGAGATCTACAATGTCGTGGGTTTCAACGAGAACTCCAACGATCTCACGCCGGACCTGGTCGCCCGTCTCGACCAGATCATCGAGGACATCGGCATCCGTCAGTGCAATGTCACGGTGACCGGCTATTCGAGCAAACAGGGCAGCTACGCGACCAACGCCCTGTTCGCCATCGAGCGAGCCCAGAACTCGCTGCGATACATGCAGGAGCGCGGACTCAAATATGTCCGGGCAAGTGCGACAGGGGTGGGCGCCACCGATCAGTTCGGTCCGGACTTCCGGTCGAACCGCAGAGTGGTGATCACCGTCACGCCCTAGCATCCAGTTTCCCTCCCCCCTCGCCAGGGG
>JBEBHC010000428.1:0-1151 GCA_040081185.1 Devosia sp.
GCAACCGGCCCCTACGTCGATAATCCTTTCGGCTACCGCAAGACCGAAAATGGCTTTGTGTTGTTTGACGACAGCATCACCCCCGAACACTATAGCGGAATGTACGCTAACCAGGGTGAAATCGAGTTCGTCCGCGAGACACCCCCTTTACCCATGAAGGCCGCGGATCCGAAGCCCGCGCCGGGAACGTTGCCGTCACAATTTCCAGGAGTCCGTAACTCCTCCTGATCCGCGCGATACCAAACACCCAGGGACAGCGTCGCCCCATCGCTTCGCGCGTGGAAGAATGAGATCACATAGGGACTGACGCGCGCAGGTGGCCTTGCAGCGAGCGGCGCAGACCGGCGACCGTGGCGCACCGGTCCGCGTCAGTCCCTATGTAGTCCCGTGATCGCTTCCGAATACGTCTATACGTCCAGATGCGCAGAGACATCAATCTGCGCTACCATTCGGTGCATCACCCCCGACACTCTCAGGAATCCCCCATGCGCCTTGAAGGCACCATCACCACCTGGAAAGACGACCAAGGCTACGGCTTCATCACACCGGACAACGGTGGGCCGCAGGTCTTCGTTCACATCAAGGCATTCCTCGACGCAAAAGTCAGACCCATCTTGAACGACCGGGTGGCTTTCGAGCTGACCAACGATGAGCGGGGCCGGCCTCAGGCGATATATGTCCGGCGAGAAGGCACGATGTTTCGATTCCGGTCGGTGAGAAGGTCCGACGTGGCGCTGATAGGTTTCGCGATCCTGTTTCTCATCGCACTCCTCGTGCTGGCGCTGCTGGGCAAGCTGCACGGGGTTTTCCCGGGGCTTTACTGGCTGTTGAGCTTCTTCACCTTCCTGACCTATCGCCAGGACAAGAGTGCTGCCCGGAATGGACTGTGGCGGATCGAGGAATTCACGCTTCACGTGAAGGCCCTCGCGGGCGGATGGCCCGGCGCGCTCATCGCGCAGCACGCGCTGCGCCACAAGTCCAGCAAGACCTCGTTTCTCGTGGTGTTCTGGATCTCTGTCATCGCCAATATTGGCGCACTGATCGGGCTTGCTGAGTTGGAGGTCGCAGAAACGCTGTGGCACCATATCACCACTTTCAGACTTCCCTCATAATCCCGGCAGCATGCGCCGGCGAGGACCCGCCACACCATG
>JBEBHC010000429.1:0-1149 GCA_040081185.1 Devosia sp.
CCGAAGCGCGCCGCGTAATGGCGCTGCGCGGTCTGCGCAAACCTGCCGCCGCGAACGACACCGAAGATGCGGCGAACGTGTTCGTGCACGCGGAGATCTTCTCTGGCGCCTGGATGCCGTTCATGGCGGCCATGGAAAGCATGGGCTTCGTCTGCGACCTCGGACCCGGCCTCTGGCTCATCCGCACGCGCTACACGTCAGGCGTCGTCCGCAACACGCTCTCGCAAACACTTGAGCGCGGCGACCGCTTCGTCGTGATCGACGCCACCCGCGACCGCCTCGCCTGGTTCAACCTCGGACCAGAAGTCGACGTCCGCATCGGCAAAGTCTGGAACGGCCCACTCCGCACCGAAGCGACGAACGACGCGCGCTAAGCGCCCCTCGCTGCCCGCGTCGCCTTCGACAAGCTCAGGCTGACGCTGCTTCTATTGCTGTGTTTGAATTGGCGTCACCCTGAGCCTGTCGAAGGGCGGCGCCACGCACTACGCGCCCACCGCCGCCGCAAGGCGTTCATACGCCCGAGCAAAGTCTTCCTTGAATTGCTGAACAACCGCGCCTGCTGACATCGGCGTGTTCATCAGCCCCACGCCCTGACCAACCCAATACGTCGCCAGCTCCTGCGCGCCCGCGTGGCCGCCATCGGCGAGCTTATCGATCAAGCGCAGCGGCGCCTCCGACACAAACGTCTGCAACGGCATTGGCAACGGCTTCGGCGCGCCCTCGGCCTCCCACGCATCCGTCCACGGCGAGCGCAGCTGACGTGATGGCTTTCCAGTGCGTGACTTTGATCGCACGGTGTCACGCGACGTCGCGGCCAAGAGCTTCTTCTTGATGATCTCGCTCGTCTCGGCTTCCGGCGTCGTCAGCCACACCGAGCCGCACCAAGCGCCCGCCGCGCCCATCGCCATCGCCGCGGCCATCTGCGAACCGGTCACGATTCCGCCCGCCGCCAGCACCGGCACGTCGCTCCCAGCTGCACGGAGCGCCTCAACAACCTCCGGCACCAACACCATCGTCGTCACATCACCACAATGACCACCCGCTTCAGTGCCGGCGGCAATGATGATGTCGACGCCAGCCGCAGCTTGCGCGAGCGCATGCTCCTTCGCGCCAACAAGCGCGGCGACCGCAACGCCATGCGCCTTACCC
>JBEBHC010000205.1:0-4577 GCA_040081185.1 Devosia sp.
CTGCAGACGCTGATCGATGCCGAAGGCGACAAGGCGCGGCTCGAAGCGTGGGACTGGCGGTACTATTCCGAGACGCTCAGGAAGGCGCGCTACGATTTCGACGAGAACGAGCTCAAGCCCTATTTCGAGCTCGACCGGGTGATCGGCGCGGCCTTTTACACGGCCGAGCGGCTGTTCGGCGTGACGTTCCGGCTGCTCGAGGATGTACCGGTCTATCATCCGGATGTGCGGGTGTGGGCGGCGGAGCGCGGCGGCAAGATTATCGGCATTTTCTACGGCGATTTCTTCGCTCGGCCGAGCAAGCGCAGCGGCGCCTGGATGACGGCGTTCCGCGACCAACAGACGCTGGATGGGGAGGTCCTGCCGCTGGTGGTCAACACCTGCAATTTCAACAAGCCGGCAGAGGGCGAGCCTGCGCTGCTGTCGCTCGACGAGGCCAGAACGGTGTTCCACGAGTTCGGACATGGCCTGCACGGGCTGTTGTCACATGTCACCTATCCGCGCATCTCAGGCACGAATGTCGTTCGGGATTTCGTCGAACTCCCTAGCCAGATTTACGAGCACTGGATGGAAACGGCGCCAGTGCTGGCGCGGTTGACGCACTACAAGACCGGCGCTCCCATCCCCAAGAGTCTGCTTGAGCGGATGAAGGCGGCGCGCAAGGCCAACAAGGGTTTCGAGACGGTGGAGTTCATCTCGTCGGGCCTGCTCGATATGGCGTTCCACTCGCAGCCGGCTGGTGCGGTCATCGATGCAGACGTGATCGAACGCGAGACTCTCTGGGGTATTGGCATGCCGAACGAGATCGCGCTGCGCCATGCAAGCGCGCATTTCGGGCACATCTTTTCGGGCGACGGCTACGCGGCCGGCTACTACTCGTATCTGTGGTCGGAGGTGCTCGATGCGGACGGCTTTGCGGCGTTCGAGCAGACGGGCGACCCGTTCGATTCGGCGACAGCGGAGCGGCTCTACACCTACATCTACTCGGGCGGCGGCTCGCGCGATTTCGCCGAGGCGTATCGCCTGTTTCGCGGGCGCGATCCCGACATCAACGGGCTTCTCGCAAAGCGCGGTTTTGCCACGCTGCAACCGATCGGGGATGGCGCCGTCAACTGATGCAGCCTCCGCGAACTTGCCTCCGGGCAAGTTTTGCGGTAGGAACAAAAACAGAACATGGAGCGCGCGATGGCCACCTACATGATCGACTATTTCGAGATCCCCGGGTCGGACGCGACGAGAAGCACTACCTTCTTCAGCAAGGCATTCGGCTTCGGCTCGCAGGCTTTCGGACCCGATTACGTCGAGATTCGCGAGGGCGGTGTGCTCGGTGGCGTCAATGCCGATCCGGGTGACCGGTCGGTGGCCCCGCTGATCGGCATCCGGACCGATGACATTGTCGCGGCGGCGCAAGCGATCGTTGCAGCGGGCGGCACGATCACCAAGCCGGCTTACGATTATCCGGGGGGCAAGCGGATGTTCTTTCGCGAGCCCAGCGGCAACGAGATGCTGGTTTACCAGCCGGCTGAGTAGGCTCAGCCCTGCGGCGTCGTTGTAGCGCCGTTCGTCGCGACTTGAACTGGCTGGGGCTGGCCGTCGCGGAGCATGAGATCGCGTATCTGCGCGATGGTGTCCTTGAAGGCACCTTCGTCCTGGCTCGGCAGGGACTTGTCGCGCGGCAGCTTGACGCTCAGCGGATCGACGAAGTTGCCGTTGATCTTGATCTCGAAGTGCAGGTGGTTGCCGGTCGAGTTACCGGTTGAGCCTACGTAGCCGATGATCTGGCCCTGGCGGACCTTGTCGCCGGCCTTGATGCCGTCGGCAAACTTGTTCATGTGGCCGTAGCCGGTCTCGAAGCCGTTGACGTGCTTGATCATTACGAAGCGTCCGTAGCCCGAGGTCCACTGCGCCTTTTCGATGATGCCGTCGCCCGCTGCATAGATCGGCGTATTACGCGGTGCAGCGAGATCCACACCAGTGTGCAGCTTGCGCGTCTTGAAGATCGGGTGAACGCGGTAGCCGAAGCGCGACGACATGCGGCCGCCACCTTGCAGAGGACGGCGCGTGAGGAAGCGCTTGCCGGTTTCGCCGGCCGGATCATAGAAATCGACGGCGCCGTCCACGGTGCGGAAGCGATAGAGTTCCTTGGTGGTGCTACCGAGCTTCAGCGCAACGTAAAGCAGTTCCTGCTTGCCGTCGGCGTCCTTATCGGTCTCGAGCAGTTCGATACCGTCCTGACCCGTTTCACTGATCTTTTTTGTCATGTCCACGTCGTAGGCGAACATGGCAATGATGCGTTGCGTGGTCTTGTCGTCGATCTCGTGCTTGCGCGCAGTTTCCCAGATGGCGCGATAGATCGTGGGCAGGTTCGAGACGTTGATCTGCTCGGTGTCTTCGTCGGTGAAGGGCTGGAACGCCGGTTCACTCGCGAGAACATAGGTGCCGCGGTCGGTGCGCGCGATCGTCGCCTTGTGCACATCGGCGCCAGAGGCGTCGTGCTCGTAGATCGACAGTCGATACGGAACGAGCACGTCAGAGCCGCTCACGGCGCCCAGCAGGATGCGGACGCGCGCCTTGTTGTCGAGGACGTTGAGGCCGCTGACATTGCGCAGCGTGAGCCCGATGGCGCCGGTCATCGACGGTGGAAAGCCGTTCTTGACGAGGAAGTCGGCGACTGGGGTAGGGTCTTTGATGCTGATCGTTCGTTCGGTGCGGCCGAGGCCAGCTTCGTTCGCCGGCGTGGTTTTGGGCATCGCCGAGAGATTGAGAACGTCGCCTTGGATGGTCGTCCCGTCGCCCGGCTCCAGGACCCCGAGGTCGCGCACGGCGCCTGGCGCCGGTGCAGCGGCACCAAGAGAGTCCTCGGCGCTGCCTTCGGAAAAGAAAGCCTCTACCGTCTGGCGAACGAAATCCGCGGCGCCCTGGTCGGTGATCGATCGCGGCGGCACGAGTGTCGTTGGTAGAGCGGCGGTCTTGATCGACACCTCGCCCTCGACATTGGTGCCGTAGATATTGGTGTTGCCGAGGTCGGTCTCGGGGACCATGACCGGCTGGCTCGATTCGATCAGCGCGACCGGGTCATAAGCCGGCACGTCCTCGGACAGCGCGGTGACGGCAGTGGCGAGCGAAGCGCGAATGCGCTCGAACGGTTGTTTGCGAATGATGTCGCGGCCGTCCACGGTTTCGCGGATCGAGGCTTCGACGATCTCGAGTTCGGACTGGGTGCGGGCGAGGGGGCGCACACGGTCGGTCTTGGAGATGAGGTCGTCGGCGCTGGTCGAGATCGACCGCGTCATGATGCGCAGGGCTTCGAAGGCGGTCGAGAACGTGTCCTGGCCCTGGAAACTCACGTAAAGCGCGGCACCCATCATCAGAACCGACGTAAGGCCGGTCATCACCGTGCCGGTAAGCCAGGCGACGCTCAATTCGCGGCCGTGCGGGATCTCGCCGTCGGTCGACGACACGGTCAGCGCCGGGCCGTCCTCGTAGCCGGAGCGGACGAGGGCATAGGACCTGTTCCGTTGTCCGGCTGCTGCGACCAGTTGAGTGCCCCGCCTGTGGTCCCGTCTCCCGCAAGGGAGACCGTGTGGTTCAAGGGCCGATTCCCTGCCGTGGCCCGGCCGGCGAAGTCAATCCGCACGGCGTAGGGATTCTGGTCCCAAGCAAATGCGGCAAGTTTCGGACAGGCGCCTGCGATTGCGTGGGCCACGCCTTGCAATGTCGCTTGACGGCCACTAATTAACGCGAGCGGCAACGAGCGAAAGCACCGTGCCGCAAGGGTTTCGAGAGTGCTTAAAACCGGCGTTTCGTTTTTTGTCGGTTTTGTCATTTTCGGGTGTTGACACCAAAAATGGTCAGCCATATAACCCGGCTCGCTGATGCAGACGGCCTTGCGGCCCGGCGGCAGCGATTTTTCTGATAGGGCAGATATGCTGCCGGGTAACCGGAAGCAAAATTCTGTTCCCAAAATTTAGGAAGCCCAGCTTCCACCGACGCCGCCCTCGAACAGAGGCAAACGGGGTCAGCTCTTTGACATTGTGAAGATGGAAGAAAGGGAAACGTGGACGGCGAGGTTCTTGCGGTCTGATCGTGAGATTGGACGAATAGACTTCGACGGTACGTTTCTCAGAGGTACATATACAGTCACAGTAAGCTTTCGGGCTTGCAGTGACAGGTGTGTGTCCTCGTCAATGCGTCGCAAGACGCAAAGCGCAAACGTGCAGACGTCGACCATAAGTCAGATATCAAACTTGAGAGTTTGATCCTGGCTCAGAACGAACGCTGGCGGCAGGCTTAACACATGCAAGTCGAGCGCCCCGCAAGGGGAGCGGCAGACGGGTGAGTAACGCGTGGGAATCTACCTGATACTACGGAATAGCTCCGGGAAACTGGAATTAATACCGTATGTGCCCTAAGGGGGAAAGATTTATCGGTATCAGATGAGCCCGCGTTGGATTAGCTAGTTGGTGGGGTAATGGCCTACCAAGGCGACGATCCATAGCTGGTCTGAGAGGATGATCAGCCACACTGGGACTGAGACACGGCCCAGACTCCTACGGGAGGCAGCAGTGGGGAATATT
>JBEBHC010000066.1:0-17096 GCA_040081185.1 Devosia sp.
TGCCGAAGCCGTGCCGCTCGATGCGCTCTATGGCATGCTCAAGGCACTGGGGGTGGATGCGGGGGATCCCGGTCAACTCGAGCAGCGGCTCGCCGAAGGCGCGGACCGGCTGAAGGCGCTGCTTGCCGACACCGCCGTGCTCGACAGCTCAGATGCCCAGATCCTGACGCTGTCGGAGCTGGCCAAGGAAGCAGAGGCGGAGGGGGCGATCTCAGTCGCTCTCGATTTCCGCAACCGGGCCAGCGAGCGGGCCAAGCAATTGTCCGGATCCCTTGACGACACGCAGGCGCAGCTGGCGCAGCGGCGCAAGGAACTGGCCGCGACCTTCGCCAGCAATGCAGCGACGGCTGTGGTGGCGTTCGACTTCGCGCAGGCCGCGGAACGCTATCGCCAGGCTTACGACGAGGTGGCGCCGTTCGATATCGATCTTGCGCTACGCTATCAGCGCGGCGAGGGCGACGCGCTGCAGAACGTCGGCGAGTTCTCGGGCGACAATGCCGCGCTCTTGCGCGCCGTCGAGGTCTATTCCGACGCACTACGCATCGCCGACATCGGCAGCGACCCGGACAACTGGGGCGCGTTGCAGAACAATATGGGCCGCACGTTGCGCATCCTCGGGCAGCGCGAAGCGGACCCCGCGCGTCTCAACCAATCGGTGGAAGCACTGACGGCGGCGCTGACGGCGCGGACGCGGACGCGCGCGCCGTTCGACTGGGCCGAGACGCAGACCAATCTCGGCGGCACGCTGACCGCGCTTGGGGCTCGCACCCAGGTGAACGACATCCTTGAACAGGCAGTCGCGGCTTACACCGCAGCGCTCGAAGTGCAGAGCAAGGATAGAACGCCGCTCGACTGGGCCAAGACGCAGAACAATCTCGGTGCAGCGCTGCAGCGGTTGGGCGAGCGGCAGGAAACCAACGATACGCTCGAACGGGCCTTGGCCGCTTTCAACGCCGCATTGGAGGTGCGAACGCCCGAGACCACTCCATACCTCTGGGCGACGACGCAGCTGAACCTCGGCACCAGCCTGTCGACACTGGCCAAGCGCGCGAAGGACCCGGCACTGTTCGAGCAGGCCGATGCCGCGTTCAACAATGCGCTGACGCAGTGGACCCGCGAGAGGGTGCCGCTCGACTGGGCGATGGCACAGACGACACTTGGCGCTCTCTATCAGGCCTGGGGCGATCTCGAGCAGGGGACGGATCGTCTGCTGTTGGCTGAGCAACACGAGCGGGCGGCGCTCGAGGTTTACACGCCGGACGTGTCGCCGGCCGACCGGGCGCTCGTGATGGACGATCTCGGCTGGACGCTGGCGCTGATCGGCAAGCGGACGAACGACCGAACCAGGCTCGAAGAGGGCAGGTCCCTCATCATCGAGGCTTGGGACTTCTACAAGTCGTCCGGGCAGGGGCTCGACAACTATTTCAAGGCACGCATCGACGCGATCGACGGCGTCCTTGCAAGTCTCGCGTGAGGCGGTTTCTCGCATTGCTGGTGT
This sequence comes from Devosia sp., assembly GCA_040081185.1. Classification (GTDB taxonomy): domain Bacteria; phylum Pseudomonadota; class Alphaproteobacteria; order Rhizobiales; family Devosiaceae; genus Devosia_A. Next base: position 1,499 of record JBEBHC010000066.1, read on the forward strand.
TCCTGACGCTGGTGCCCGTGGCATCGGCGCAGGTCAAACCGCTGCGCGGCGTCGCACTTGTGATCGGTGAAAGCCAGTACGCAAACCTGACGCCGCTCGCCAATCCGGCAAACGACGCGCGGGATGTCGGCGACCTGCTGGGCGATCTTGGTTTCGACGTGACCGCTGTGAGAGATGCCGATCAACGACGCCTCACCCGCGCGCTCGAACGCTTCGCGGAGGATGCAGCCGATGCCGACGTAGCGCTGGTCTATTATTCCGGCCATGGCATCGAGGCCGGCGGCGCGAACTACCTGGTGCCGGTGGATGCCGATGTCTCAAGTCCGGAGGCGGCGGGAGCCAGCCTGGTGCCCGTCGCTGCGTTGCTCGATGACTTGAGCCGCGTCGTGCCGGTGACGATCTTGCTGCTCGACGCGTGCCGGACCGATCCGTTCCCGGCAGGGCAGACGATCGTGCTGCCGGGGGCGAGCGCGCCTGTTGTCGTCTCGTCGAGCGGACTAGCGCCGGTGCGCGGGCCGACGCCCGTGGCGCAGCCTGCCGTGGCAAATGACAGTCTCGGCATGGTGATCGGCTTTGCCGCCGAGCCGGGACGGCCGGCGCTAGATGGCGCGCCGGGCGAGAACTCACCCTACGCGGCGGCTCTGCTCAAGCACGTCGCGGCGGGCGGCTCTTCCTTCGGCGACATTATGACGATGGTGAGCGAGGAGGTCTATCTCAAGACAAGGGCGCAGCAACTGCCGTGGACCAATTCGAGCCTGCGGCGCGTGCTGCAGTTCGGTGAAGTACCGGAAGCGGGGCAGGGCGACGAAGCCCTGATACGCGATGGCCGCAGGGCGCTGCTGATGAACATTTCGACGGCCCCGGAAGCGACCCGGCGCTATGTCGAAACCGTCGCCGAGAGCGAAGGGGTGCCGCTCGACGCACTTTACGGCATGCTCAAGGTGCTGGGTGTCGATACGAGCGACGAGGATGCGCTCGAAAAGCAATTGTCGGAAGGCGCGGCGCAGCTCAAGGCACTGATGGAAACGCGGCCGGGAGCGGTGAAGACCGACACCGAACTGGTGCGGCTCGCCGAGCTTGCGGACAAGGCGCAGGCGGAGGGTGCGATCGATGTGGCGCTAAGGTTCCGGGAGCAGGCGACGGCGCGGGCCGATGAGCTCGATGCCAACGTCGATGAGAACGAGGCCAATCTGAAGCAGGACCGGCTGCAGATCGGCGAGACTTACGCGGATCATGCGCGGGCCGCTTCGCTCAATTTCGACTTCGCCGGTGCGGCCACGCTCTGGGCCAAGGCGTACGAGCAGGTTGAGCGCTGGGACCCGGAGCTCGCGTTCATCGCAAGATGGAATGAGGGCCGAGCACTGTCGAAGCACGGCCAGTATCAAGGGGACAACGCCGCTCTCGAAGCCGCCATTGCGGCGCTCGGCGACGCGCAGCGACTGCCGGGTGCTCGCGCGGCCGACATGGCTTCGATCAGCAATGATCTCGGAATGGCTTACGAGATGCTTGGCGAGAGCGACAGCAGCCCGGACATGCTGCTGAAGGCTATCGCGGCGTTCGACGACGCCATCGTGCGCTATCCCGAAGGCGGTATCGACTGGGCCGGGGCGCAGGGCAATCTGGGCATCGCGCTGATGGAGCTGGGCGACCGTGAGGCGGGGACCGACACTCTGCTCAAGTCTGCGCAGGCCTTCGAGGTGGCGCTCGACGTACTCGACCGCAACGACGAGCCGCTCGACTGGGCCCAGATGCAGAGCAACTACGGCAGCGTGCTGCTGATCATCGGCGACCGGGAAAACGACCCGGAGCGCTATCGGCAGGCGGCCGATGCGCATACGGCCGCGCTCGAGGAACTGGCGCGGGACAAGGTGCCGCTGGACTGGGCCCTTGCGAAGAACAATTTGGGCATCGCACTGGCGCGGCTCGGGGAGGCGGCCGAAGATCCTGAGGTGATCGCCCAGTCGATCGATGCGTTCCGCCAGTCGCTCGAAGAGACACCGCGTGACCGGGTAGCGGGACGCTGGGTGGGGACGACGAACAACCTCGCGAGCGCGCTGTCGTCGTTCGGGCAGCGGAAGGGTGACGGGGCGTCTCTGCGGGACGGGATCGCTGCCTTCCAAAGCGTGCTCGAAATGAGGACGCGCGAGGCGGCACCGATGGAGTGGGCGCAGACGCAGCGCAATCTGGCCATCGCCACCAAGAAGCTCGGCGAACTCGAGGACGACGACGCGGGCTACGAGCAGGCGATCACGTACTATCGGGCCGCACTCGAAGTGTTCACCCTCGAAGACACCCCGCGAGACTGGGCACAGACCAACGCCACGCTGGGCATCGCGGCCTACCAGTTGGCGATGCGGAATGGGTCGCGGGACACATTGGAACTGTCGCGCGAGGCGTTTGCGAACGCCTATCGGATTTACGGGCAGGTGCCGGATATGGCGGCGTTTTTCGAAGATCGCATTGCCGAAATCGACGCGGCGCTGGGGCGGTAGGATGAAGCGTTTCGTCGTGTTTGCCGCCCTCGTCCTGTTTGCCGCCCCGGCGTTCGGAGCCGAGAGTCACCCGATCAAGCGCGTCGCCCTTGTGATCGGCGCGTCGGACTACAGCGAGTTGAAACCGCTTTCCAATCCGGGGCGCGACGCGGACAGCGTAGCGGACATCCTTGATCGCATGGGCTTCGTAGTGACGCCGCTGACCGATGTCACCGGCCGCAAGCTGAAGCGCGCCATCGACAACTTCATCGACGACGCCGACGGTGCCGATCTCGCGCTTATTTACTATTCGGGGCACGGAGTGGAGGTGGCCGGCGACAACTACATGATCCCGACCGACGCCAGCATCGCGACGCCGCAGACGGCCGGCGAGTCCTTGGTGCCAGTGGATGATCTGGTCGACCGGCTGGCGAAAATCGTGCCCGCGACCATCGTGCTGCTCGATGCATGCCGGACCAACCCGTTCGCACCCGGCCAGCTCGTTGCGCTCCCGGGAGAGGCCGCGCAGGTTGTGCCGATTGAGGGGATCGCGGTGCGCGGTCCGACCGTGACGCAGCCGACTGTGCGGAACGAACACTATCTCGGTTCGGTCGTCGGGTTTGCGGCTTCGCCGGGGCAGGTGGCGCAGGATGGCCCAACCGGTGGGCACTCGCCCTATGCTGCGGCGCTGATCGAGCATCTGGGCGACGGAGCACATTCTTTCGCCGACGTGATGACCATCATTGCGCGCGAGGTTTATCTCGATACGCATCAGGAGCAGCTGCCCTGGACGCATCTGGGACTGACCGACTTGCTCTATCTCACCAGTGAGCCGGAGGCTGTCGACGACGATAACAAGCTCATCCTCGATGACCGACGCGAACTGCTGCTGACAATCAATGGCCTGACAGACGACACGCGCGCCTTCGTCGAGACGGTCGCCGACAGCGAGGCCGTTTCGCTCGACGCCCTGTACGGCATGCTGCGCGTCGCGCTCGAGACCAAAAGCAACGGGCAGGATCTTGAAAAGCAGTTGCTCGATGGCGCCAGGCAGCTGCGCGACTTCGCAGACCGCGCGCCGCGCATCATCCGCGACGACGCCGAACTCGTTCGCCTCAACGCGCTGGCAGACGAGGCTCGCAACCAGGGCGCGATCGGTGCCGCTCGAACCTTCCGCGCCGAGGCGACGGCACGGGCGCGGGTGCTTGACACGCAGCTGAACGAGACGGTTTCCGGTCTCAAGCTCGATATTGCCGCGACCTACGCCCGCGACGCCGAAGAGGCCGTGCTGGCCTTCGACTTCGACTATGCCGCCGACCTGTTCGAGGACGCCTACGAGACAGCCAAGCCCTGGGACGAGAGTGCGGCCTTCCAATATCGGTCCAGCCAGGCGCAGGCGCTGATCAATCTGGGTGGCACGAACGTCAACCATGACGCGCTGAACAGCGCCATCGGCATCATGGAAGACGTCCTGCGCGATCTGCCCGTAGAGGCTCCGGTCAAGGAAGTCGCCACTGCCCGTTCGACGTTGGGACTAGGGCTGTTCGTGCTCGGAACGCTTGAAAGCGACGGCACGACGCTCGAGCGCTCCATCACCGAATACGATGCCGGACTGGCTCTTGCGGTGGAGCCGGAAGTACGGGCGTCGATGCTCAACGGCAAAGGGCTTGCTGCCTGGGCGCTGGGAATGCGGCTCACCGAAGCGACGCAGCTGCTGGTCGCGCGCCAGGCCTTCGAAGAAGCCGGCACCATCTGGACCGAGACGAATTCGCCCGCCAACTGGGCAACCGTCCAGATGAACCTCGCCAATACGCTCAACCAGCTCGGCGCCCGGCAGGGCGATATGGCGGCGGTGCAGCAGGCGGTCGACATTTCGCGCGACTTGCTGGCGCGCCACACTGAGGTCATCGGGCCGGCCGGCGTCGCGGTGATCCAGATGAACCTGGGCTACATGCTGTGGACGCAGGGCACCAACTCGCCGACCAATGAATTGCTTGTCGAAGCGCGGACAACACTCGAGGCGGCGCTCACCTTCGTGAAGCGCAACGAGTCCCCATCCGCTTGGGCGCTTGCGACGAACAACCTCGGCCTGGCCGTGCTCAGTATCGGGCAGCGCGCGGGCGACCTGGCGATGCTGCGTCAGGCGGCTGCCGACTTCGAAGCTGCAATCGAGGTGATGAGCCGCGAGGATGCACCACTCCAGTGGGGCTTGTTCAATTCAAACCTCGCCTTCACGCTGCAGACGATTGCCAACATGGAACGGGACGCGCCCGCGCTCGACCGGGTGATCGGGCTCTACGAGACGGCGCTCAAGGAGGTGACACGCAAGACGGCACCGACGAACTGGGCGCTGATCACTTCAAACTATGCCGATGCGATGCAGTTGAGATCGCAGGCGACAGGTATTCCCATTTACCTCACGCGCGCCGCGGCATTGCACCGCTCCGTTCTGGAGGTCTGGACGCGCAAGGACGCGCCCACGGCCTGGGCTCTTGGAGAAATGAAGCTGGGGTTCGTGCTGTTCCTGATCGGTACCCAGACTTCATCCGGGCAAGACCTGGCGGACGCGGTTTCAGCGCTGAACGCGTCGCTGGAAGTGGTCACCTTCGAGTCTGCCCCGAACCAGTGGTTCGCGGCCAAGTCGTCACTGGGCGTAGCCCAGCAGGCGTTGGGAGAAATGACCGCCGATGCAGCTACGCTCGACGCCGCGATCGCCACCTACAAGGAGCTGCAACCCCAGGTTCCGGTCGACACCAACCCCGACGGGTGGCTGCAACTGAACGCCCGTATCGCCGGCATCCTTCACAGGCGTGCCATGGACGCGAAGTCACCCGACCTGCTTCGTGAGGTTCGCGCACTCGAGGAGGACATCCGGCGGGTTGCGAGTGAGACCGACAACGGGCCGGCTTCGATTGCGGCAATCTTTGCGATCAAAGGCATCGACGCGACCCTCGATCAATGGGCTGCGGAAGTCCCGAATCAGGCTGTGACGCCCTAACAGCGCCGCGATCCGCCACTAGGCGATCCTGCCGGGTGATGTTAAACGCGGTTGGCAAAGGGCTTTCGCCCAGATTCTGGACTTCAAATGGCTGACGGCGGTTTCAAGGACTTCCTGATCGAGATTTTCGCCTGGTGGCGCGGCAACACCTGGGGCACGCGGCTCTGGGCGCGGACGCGTGGCACCCTGGTGGGTTCGGACGAGTTCGGGAACCGCTACTTCCTCGGCCGCGGCAAGACCGGTCCGCACGGCGTGCCGCGCCGGATGGTGATCTACGGTGGCGGCTATGCCGACCCAACGACCATTCCGCCCGGCTGGTATGGCTGGATGCACTACCGCACCGACGTGCTGCCCACCGACCAGGGCTACAAGCCGCACGAATGGGAAAAGTCGCACGAGAAGAACCTGACGGGCACGGCGCTCGCCTATCGTCCAGATGGCAGCCTGCTCAACAAGGGCGAACGCCCGCGCGTTACCGGCGACTACGACGCCTGGTCGCCCGAGTAAGGCCCTGCACCTCGCAATGAAACGACTGCTGCCGCTCGCTATCCTTGCGCTGCTGGCGCCGGGCACGGCGCTGGCGGAAACGATCAGCAATCCCATCGCGGCCTTCTCCGGCCTCGACAAGATCACCGGCCGCATCACCAATTTCGACGTCTATCTCGGCGAGACGGTGCAGTTCGGTGCGCTGCAGATCACGCCGCGCGTCTGCTACACGCGACCGCCGACCGAAACGCAGCGCACGTCGGTGTTCATCGAGGTCGATCAAGTCTCGCTCAAGGGGCAGGTGCAGCGCCTGTTCACCGGCTGGATGTTTGCCGACAGCCCGGCGCTCAATGCCATCGACCATCCGGTGTACGACATCTGGCTGGTCGACTGTAAGCAGACCTCGGACGTGCCACCGCCGCCCGGCTTCAACGGCGCAACGCCGGCCCCGGCCAACTGAGCAATAGGACAGTGGTGTTGCTATGTCCGGTGCGGTGCCGGGCGTAACGTGCGCGCCACCAGATGGAGGGTCGCGCCATGCGCAAGCTGTTCCTCGCCGTGCCTGCACTGATGCTGCTGAGCCTGCCTGCCTTTGGCGCGATGGAGTCGCGGCCGGTCTATCCGCTATGCGGCGGCGACAAGCTGTCGAGTTGCATCGAGGACGGTAACACGTTCTGGTACGGATGGGAGCACATGCGGCTCGAGAACGTGGTTCCGCCGACGCAGCAGGCCTGCGCACCCGGCGCCGCGACTGACCGGCTGTTCGAACTGCTCAACCACCGCGAGATTTTCGTGTTCCGTTACGGGACCGACAGCGAGGGGCACACGCTGGCCCGCGTGATCTCCGACGGGCAGGATGTCGGGCAGGTGCTGATCAAGGAAAATCTGGCACAGGCGGGGAGCGGCGACGGCAAGTGGTGCTGATCGCTTAGCCGGCGAGGACTTTGCCGACGATCGGCGCGGCTGCAGCCGGGCTGATCTGTTCGAGCGTGCACTGCTTGGGCGACTTGTCGGGCCGCCAGCGGACGAGCCCCGTACCGTGACGGAACCGCCCGCCGCTCACATGATCGTAGCTCACCTCGACCACCAGTTCGGGCTTGAGCGGCACCCACTCAGCCGAGCGTTCGGTAGCCCATCGGCTGGGCCCGCCGGGCGCGTTGCCGGTGAAACCCTCACCCTTGAGATGCTCGAGCTTTTTGGTGAGCGCCGGCTTGTCCTCTTTGCTGAGGCCGGAGGTGAAGCCGATATGGTGCAGCTTGCCCGCATCGTCGTAGAGCCCGAGGAGAAGCGAAGCGACGGTCTTGCTGCCCGTGCCATAGCGAAAGCCGCCGACCACGCAGTCGGCCGTGCGGATGTTCTTCACCTTGAGCATGGCCCGGACACCGGGCTGGTAGGCGCCGTCAACCCGTTTGGCGACGACACCATCGAGTGACGACGCGCCATGGGAGAGCCAGTGCTCTGCTTCCTCCGCCTTCAGCGTGAAGGGAGACAATCGGAGAATGGGCGACGGATTGGCTTTAACGAACGCGTCGAGCGCGGTGCGGCGCTTGTTGAGCGGCTCATCCGTCAAGGCTTTGCCGCCAACTTCCAGCGCGTCGAACAGCACCAGAAGCGCAGGGGTCTCGACTGACAGCTTGGTGATGCGGCTATCGGCCGGATGCAGGCGCTGCTGTAGCACGTCGAAATCGACACGTTGTTCGTTGGGAACGATGAGCTCGCCATCGAGCACAAAGTTGTCTGCCTTGAGGTCGCCCAGTGCCGCCACGATTTCCGGGAAGTAGCGATGCAGCACCTTGCCGGATTTGGCGAACAGCGCGACGTCCGCGCCGCGGCGCACCGCGATGCAGCGGAAGCCGTCCCACTTCGGCTCGAACTGCCAGCCGTCGTCCTTGGGCAGGGCGTCGACCAGCTTGGCTTCCATCGGCTCGATCGGCGATTTGGTGATGCTCATCGATCCAGCGCGCTCCAATCCGCGGAGTGTTGCAACGCCTCCGCCAACTGCACTTCATAATCCTCGCGCGGGATCTCGATGCCGCCGAAGGTGCGCAGGTGGTCGGTGACGAACTGCGTATCGAGCAGGCGGTAGTTCCCGGCGACTAGCCGCTTGCCCAGATGCGCCATTGCGATCTTGGAGCAGTCGGTTTTGCGGTGAAACATCGACTCCCCGAAGAACGCCGCGCCGATCGACACGCCGTAGAGGCCGCCGACGAGGGCAGGGCCGTCCCACACTTCAACGGTATGGACGTGGCCGCGGCGGAACAATTCGCCGTAGAGGCGACGGATGTCGGCATTGATCCAGGTGCTGTCGCGCTCGGTGCCGGCCGTAGCGCATCCCTCGATGACGCCGTCGAAATCGGTATCAACCTTAACGACGTAGGGGTTGGACCGCAGGGTCTTTTGCAGCGTGCGGCCGATGTGAAAGCTGTCGAGCGGGATGACGCCGCGCATTTCCGGCGAAACCCAGAAGAGCTCCGTGGAATCAGCGTCCTCGGCCATGGGAAAAATCCCCGCGCGATAGGCGCGCAGGATCAGGTCGGGGGTCAAATCCACCGCAAAAGGGTCGGTTTTCCGGCTCATTGGACCATTGTTCTCCGCCCAGGGCATGCCTCGGCCGCGACATCGTGTATGGACACTGTTCAGAAATTATCGCCTAAGAAGCCCCGATTCAAAACAGCCGAGTGCCGCTGCCGATGTCCGTACCTGTTATTGAGACCGAAAAGACCAACCTCGAACTGATGACCGGGCATTCCAAGCTGCACATCCTCAAGGATGTCAGCATGCGCGTGGACAGCGGTGAAGTGGTTGCCGTCGTCGGTCCTTCGGGCAGCGGGAAGACCTCCCTGCTTATGGTGCTCGGCGGCCTTGAGCGGGCGACGAACGGCAAGGTCGTAGTCGGCGGCACCGATACGTCGACGCTGAACGAAGACGGTCTCGCGATCTTCCGCCGCAAGAACCTCGGCATCCTGTTCCAGAACTTCCACCTCATCCCGTCGATGACGGCGCTTGAAAACGTCAGCCTGGCGCTCGAAATTGCCGAGACCGGTATGCCCGTCAAAGACATCCGCGTTGCCGCGGAGAAGGCGCTCGAAGAAGTCGGCCTCGGCGATCGCATGACCCATCTGCCGAGCGCGCTTTCGGGCGGCGAGCAGCAGCGCGTCGGCCTCGCCCGCGCCATGGTCACCAACCCACGCCTGATGCTGGCCGACGAGCCGACAGGAAACCTCGATCAGGATACCGGCGCGAAAGTGATCGAGCTGATGTTCAACCTGGCGCGCAAGAAGAATACGGCCGTGCTGCTGATCACGCACGATCCCAACCTTGCCCGTAAGGCGGACCGCATGCTGACCATGAACAAGGGTCACCTGACCGAGACCGCCAAAGAGGCCGTGCCTGCATGAACACGCTGATCTCGTGGATGCGGGTCGCCATGGTCGACCTGCGCGGCGACTTGCGCCGCTTCGGCGTGCTGCTCGCATGCCTCGCACTCGGCACCGGCACCATTGCTGGCGTGAGCTCGGTGGGTGCTGCATTGCAGACCGCCATCATGCGCGACGCCAACACGCTGCTCGGCGGCAATGTCGAAGCGTCACGTGCTGACCGGCGCGCCAATGCCGAAGAACTCGCCTATTTCCAGACACTCGGCAAAGTGGCCGAGACGATGGACACCAATGCCCGCGGCTCCAACACGGAGGATGCCGGCAACTCCGCGTTCCTCGATCTGCTGGCAGTCGGCGAGAACTATCCGCTGCTCGGGCAGGTGATCAGCCCGCAGCTTGAGCAGGGGCAGTCGCTCCAGCAGTTGCTCGAATTCCGTGACGGTGCCTACGGCGCCATCCTGGATCCCGTGCTGTTCGATCGGCTCGCGATCCCGCTCGGTGGCCGCTTCAACATCGGCGAAACGCAATACGAGGCGCGCGGCTCGCTGGTTTCGGTTCCCGATGGCGCGGTACGCGGCTTCCACCTCGGCTACACGGCCGTGGTGTCGATCGATGCAGTGGAACAGAACCCCGACGCGCGGCCGCCACTGCCGGGCCTGCTGACAAAGCATCGCTACAAGATACTGCTCGATGAGGGCGACTACACCACGGCCATGCCGGAAATGCAGGCGCATTTCGCCGGCGATCCGCTGTGGGAAGTCCGCTCGCCCTACGAGGCCGCCGGACAGCTCTCGCGCTTCTACGACCTGTTCGTCCGCTTCCTGCTGATTGTCGGATTGAGCTCACTGCTCGTCGGCGGGGTCGGCATTTCCAACGCCGTGTCCGCCTATATCGGCGAGCGCCAGCGCTCGATCGCCACGCTGCGCAGCCTCGGAGCGACCGGCAACCGGATTCTCGTCCACTTCTTCACGCAGATCGGCGTGCTCTCGCTGGTCGGCATCGGCATCGGGCTGGTGATCGGCGCCTCGCTGACGGCTGCGGCACTCCCGATCCTCGGCCGCATCCTGTCCGTGAACCTGCCGCCGTCGGTGGATATTCCGTCGCTGCTGGTGGCTTTGGCGTTCGGCATCCTCGCCGCGTTCGCCTTCTCGTTTATCCCGCTGGTCCGCGCCCGCAAACTGCGCCCAGCGATCCTGTTCCGCACGGTCGGCTCGAGCGTGCAGGACCTCAAGACGCGCGAATATCTCGAATGGGGCGTCGTGCTGCCCATTCTGGGTGCGGGCCTCGGCATCTTCGGTCTCGCCTGGCTCGTGACGAAGAATTTCCAGCTGGTATTCTGGTACGCCGTCGGCGTGATCTTCGCCTTCGTGCTGCTGCGTATCGCCGGCTGGCTCCTGCAGGCGGGCCTCCGCCGCCTTCCGGCGATGCCGAGCGCCGCTTGGCGCAACGCCTTCCGCGGCATTTACCGGCCCGGTTCGCCTGCACCGGTTGTTGTGCTGTCGCTCGGCCTCGGCCTCGCGATGCTGCTGGTGATCGTGATCCTCTCGACCAACCTCCAAAGCCAGCTGGTCGGGCAGGTGCAGAAGAACGCGCCGACCTTCGTTGCGACTGACCTATTCGACGACGAGATCACCGACCTCAGGACCTTCCTCGACTCGACGGGCATGGTCACCGACTTCAAGTACTCGCCGATGCTGCGCGCCGCGATCAGCAAGGTGAAGGGCGTTCCCGTCGACCAGATCACCGGCGTTTCGGAAGAGACTGCCTTCCTGATCTCCGGCCAGGAGATTCCGGTCACCTGGCAGGCTATCATGGGTGCCGACACCACGGTGACGGCCGGCAAATGGTGGCCGGCGGATTACGATGGTCCGCCACTCGTGTCGCTGCGCCAGAAAAACGCCGCCGACCTCGGCCTCAAGATCGGCGACAAGATCGAGCTGACGCTGTTCGGCGAAACGATGGAAGTCGAACTCCCGCGACTACCAGTTCCAGAACGGCCTCAACTTCCTCGTGACGCTGTCGCCGCACTCGCTCGATGATTTCCCCGGAACCAACCTCGCGACCATCAAGGCCGCCGAGGGTAAGGAGAAGGATCTCGAGCGCTCGCTGGCCCGGCAGTATCCTGACCTGACCTTCATCTCGGTGGGCGATGCGCTGAACCAGGCCGCAACGATCCTCAGCCAGCTTGCGACCGCCGTGAACATCGTGGGCGCACTCGCCGTGGTGAACGGCCTGCTGGTGCTGGCCGGAACCATGGCGGCCGGTCGCAAGCAGCGCGAAGCCGACGCCGTAGTCAACAAAGTCCTCGGTTCGACCCGCGGCGACGTGGTGAAGGTCTTCGCGCTCGAGTACGCGCTGCTCGGCCTGTTCTCGGCGCTCCTCGCAACGGGTGTAGGCATCGCCGGTGCCTACCTCATCCAGCAGCGCATGCAGATGGAAGTCGGCTTCTCAGTCGACCCCGTGCTGATCACCGGCGTGCTCGTGGGGGCAGTTGCCCTGACGATCCTCACCGGCGCCGCAACGACGTGGAGCGCTTTGAGCACGAGGCCGGCGCAGTATCTGCGGTCGTTGGGATAGGGCTCCGAGCCTCGCCGAAGAAAATGGGTGTCATCCCAGCGAAGGCGGGGACCCAACTCTCTTCTTGAACCAGACCAAAAGTGTTTGCGCGCTTGCGCGGGTATTACCGCTGGGGTTGAGTTGGTGCCGTGCTCACTCGCCAGTACTTCGTTTACATCCTCGCCTCAGGTCGCAACGGCACGCTCTACGTCGGTGTGATCAACGACCTGATCCGCCGTGTGGCCGAGCACAAGGCCAAGTCAGTTTCCGGATTCACCAAGCGGTATGGTGTCGACAAACTGATGTGGTTCGAGGCCACCGAGTTGATTGAAGCTGCCATCATTCGCGAGAAGCAGATCAAGAAATGGAATCGGGCTTGGAAGATCGAACTCTTCCGGGACACCAACCCAAATTGGGATGACCTCTATCCGTCGATAGCGCGGTTGTAGGCGCCGGGCTTTGCACACCGAAGTCATGCCCGAAAGGATGACTCAACCTTACGCTGAGCAGATGAATCATGGGTCCCCGCTTTCGCGGGGATGACACCGAGTGGGCGGGCTGCGCGGAGGTAGTCCCTTAGCTCTTCATCCCGAGATACTTTTCCAGCCAGTGGATGTCGTAGTTTCCGGCGAGCACGTCTGGTTCGCGGATCAGGCGTTGGAAGAGGGGGAGGGTGGTCTTGATGCCGTCGATGACGAACTCGTCGATGGCGCGGCGGAGGCGCATCAGGCACTCCTCGCGCGTGCGGCCATAGACGATCAGCTTGCCGATGAGGCTGTCGTAGTAGGGCGGGATCGTATAGCCGGCATAGACGGCTGAATCGACGCGAACACCGACACCACCGGCGGGATGGTAGAAGGTGATCTTGCCCGGGGACGGCGTGAAGTTGGTGGGGTCTTCGGCGTTGATCCGGACCTCGATCGCATGGCCGTTGAAGACGATCTTCTTCTGCTCGAGGCTGAGCTTTTCGCCCGAGGCGACGCGGATCTGTTCATAGACTAGATCGACACCTGTCACGCGCTCGGTGACCGGATGCTCGACCTGGAGGCGCGTGTTCATCTCGATAAAGAAGAACTCGCCGTTCTCGTAGAGGAACTCGATCGTGCCGGCGCCGGAGTATTTGAGCTTGCGCATCGCGGCGGCGCAGATTTCGCCGATCTTGTCGCGCTGATCGGCTGGGACCGTCGGGGCAGTCGCTTCTTCCCAGACCTTCTGGTGACGGCGCTGCAGGGAGCAGTCGCGGGTGCCGAGGTGCACCGCATTGCCCTGGCCGTCGCCCATCACCTGCACTTCGATATGGCGCGGCTTGCCGAGATACTTCTCCATGTAAACGGAGTCGTTGGCGAAGGCGGCCTTGGCCTCAGTGCGGGCCGTCGACCAGGCGTTGAGCAGGTCGAGCTCCGAATGCGCGACCTTCATGCCGCGCCCGCCGCCGCCTGCGGTGGCCTTGATCAGCACCGGGTAGCCGATTTCGGCAGCGGTCTTTTTCGCCTCGGCCTCTGTCGCAACTTCGCCCTTGGAGCCCGGAACCACCGGAATGCCGAGCTCAACCGCCGTCTGCTTGGCGGTGATCTTGTCACCCATGATCTGGATGTGGTGCTCGGACGGGCCGATGAAGGTGATCTTGTGCTCGGTGAGGATGCGAGCAAAGCGCGCATTCTCCGACAGGAAGCCGTAGCCGGGATGCACGGCATCGGCGCCTGTGATTTCACAGGCCGCGAGGATCGAGGGTATGTTGAGGTATGAATCTTTGGCCGGCGGCGGGCCAATGCAGACGCTCTCGTCGGCGAGGCGCACGTGCATTGCATTGGCGTCGGCCGTCGAATGAACGGCGACGGTCTGGATGCCGAGTTCCTTGCAGGCGCGCAGCACACGGAGCGCGATCTCGCCCCGGTTCGCGATCAGGACCTTGTTGAACATCAGTCGATGACCGCGAGCGGCTGGCCGTACTCGACCGGCTGCGCGTCGGTGACGAGGATGCGCGAGACGACGCCCGACTTGTGCGCCGGAATCTGGTTCATCGTCTTCATCGCTTCGATGATCAGGATGGTCTGGCCTTCCGAGACGCGCGTTCCGACGGCTGCGAAGGCAGCCTTACCGGGTTCGGGCGATAGATAGGCCGTACCCACCATCGGCGAGGTGAGAGTGCCGGGGTTGGACGTAAGGTCGTCCTTTGCGGGGGCAGCCGCAGCGGCGGAACCGGCGGGCGCCATCGGGGCCGGCGCCGCATGGGAAACGGGCGCCGGAGCGGGGACCATGACCTGCTGCACGCCACCGGCGAACGACCGGGTGACGCGGACGCGCAGGTCCTCGCGCTCGATTTCGATTTCGGCGAGATTCTGCTCGTTGAGCAATTCGGCGATGGAGCGGATCAGGTCCTGATCCGTCGGGCCGTCCTTGGGCATTGACTTGCCTCCCTTGGGCGCGGGCTTTGTTGTTGGTGCGCTCAACCCTTGAGCCGCTGGGCTAGAGCTTCGAGCGCGAGCCTATACCCCAGCGCGCCGAAGCCGCAAATGACCCCGACCGCGACTGCAGAAACATAGGAATGATGGCGGAATTCCTCACGCGCGTGGATATTGCTGAGGTGAACCTCGACTGTCGGGATCGCCACGGCGCTGATCGCATCGCGAATGGCGACCGAGGTATGGGAATAACCGCCCGGATTGATGACGATCCCGTCCCGCTTGCCGTAAGCCTCCTGAATCCACTCGCAAAGTTCGCCTTCGCGGTTGGTCTGCCGGCACTCGACGGTGAGGCCGAGTGTCTTGCCTTCGGCGACGCACATCTTCTCGATGTCGGCGAGCGTCTGCGACCCATAGGTCTTGGGCTCGCGGATGCCGAGCATGTTGAGGTTCGGGCCGTTGAGGACGAGGACGCGTGTGACCATGGGGCCTGTCTAGCGGCACGCCGGGCCCACTGGAAGCGGAACGGAGGCGGAAAACGCAAGATATCCCGCGATTCCGTCAGCCCGCGGCTCCGAGCCGCCAAAGCGATACGATCTCCCGGGAGCGGGCAAAATGCAGGGGATCGGCGCTATCGCGGGCCGCCTTGCTCCAAGGCTTGGCGTCTAAACGGCCCACCACCTTCAACCCGGCGGCTGCAAAGCGCCCGAACAGTTCGTCCGGCGCTCTCAGGCCGAGATGCTCAGCCAGATCGGACATGATCAGCCAGCCCTCGCCCTTGGGCCGAAGATGAGCCACCAGCCCGTCGAGGAACGCCCGGAGCATCTGGCTCTCGGGGTCGTACACGGCAGATTCGAGAGGCGTGGCGGCTTTCGAGGGAAGCCAGGGCGGGTTGCAGACGATGAGTCCAGCTTTACCCTCCGGATAGAGCGGTCCTTCGAGCACCGTCACTCGTTCGGTCAGGCCGAGCCGCTCGAAATTCTCTCGCGCACTGGCGATGGCGCGGGGCGCATTGTCCGTGGCGACAAGCGTCTGGACGCCGCGATGCAGCAAGACCGCGCCGAGAACGCCCGTGCCCGTCCCCAGATCGAAAGCGGTATCGGTAGCTGGCAGCGGCGCCCGGCCGACGAGCTCGACATAGTCCTGCCGCGTCGGGGGGAACACGCCGAAATGCGGGTGGATGGTCTGTCCCGCCAGGGCGCCGATCGGGACACCATTGCGCCGCCATTCATGCGCGCTGATGGCGGCGAGGATGTCGCGAAGTGGCACGAGCGCGTTTGGCAATGGGCCGAAGGCTTCCGCGAGCGC
>JBEBHC010000430.1:0-1146 GCA_040081185.1 Devosia sp.
TGTCGTAATCATCTCCATCCAGGTCAGCTGTTACTGGCTCGGCCTCGTCGCAGCAGGGCTCATCTAACAATCATGACCAAAGTTTCGATGCACGCCGTGAGCGCGCCCGTATTCGTGCGCAATCTGAACAACCTCGCTTCGATGCTGACGAAGGCTGAGCAACAAGCAAAAGCGAAAGGCTACGACGCGGCAGTGTTGCTGAGCGCGCGCCTCGC
Source organism: Devosia sp. (assembly GCA_040081185.1). Lineage (GTDB taxonomy): Bacteria > Pseudomonadota > Alphaproteobacteria > Rhizobiales > Devosiaceae > Devosia_A. The sequence continues at coordinate 216 of JBEBHC010000430.1, forward strand.
GCCCGACATGTTTCCGCTCACGAAGCAAATTCAAATCGCTTGCGATCACGCCAAAGGCTGCGTTGCGCGCCTCGCCGGCCAGCCGCCGGAAGTGATGGAAGATACCGAGACGACGTTTGCCGAACTACACGCGCGGATCAAAAAAGTTCTCGCCATCGTCGAGAGCTACAAGCCCGAGAAACTTGAAGGCTCGGAGACGCGCGAAATCGTCATCAAGATTCCGAACATGGAACTGAAGTTCAGCGGCATCGACTACGTGACCCAATGGGCCATGCCGAACTTCTACTTCCACGCCACCATGGCCTACGCGATCCTGCGCCATAACGGCATCGAGCTTGGCAAGCGCGACTTCCTGATGAGCTGAGCCTTTGCAAAGGCGGCCCAATATCGGCTCGGCCGGCTCTGATCTTGCGTTCGCGCTCCTGGCGCTGATCGCGGGCTGGGTCGGCCTTGCGTCAATCTTTCCAATCCTGGTGTTTGCCTGTGCTGTCGCCTCCTGGGGCTGGACGCGGCGACGCCCGCTTGCGCAATTGCCGCTGCGTTTCAGGTTCACGCAGGCCAGCATTTCGGTTGCGATGATTGCGGTGGTGACGGGCGTCGCTTATTGGATCGGCCTCGCCATTGGAGGACATACGTGAGCTTTCGCCGGATCGAAGATGCGCCGTCAGGCAAAACCGCCCTCGTCCGCGTGGACTTCAACGTTCCGATGCTGAACGGCGCCATCGGCGACGACACGCGCTTGCGTGCAGCGTTGCCGACGATCAAGGCGCTCACCGCAAAGGACTGCAAAGTCGCGCTGCTCGCGCACTTCGATCGCCCGAAGGGCAAGCGCGTGCCAGAGATGTCGTTGAAGCCGGTGGCAGCGCCGCTGGCAAAGCTGCTCGGCACGGACGTAGCGTTCGCCGATGATTGCGTTGGCGATGCTGCGAAG